>CAMLSH010000004.1 GCA_946482625.1 uncultured Opitutaceae bacterium | reverse complement strand
CCACATCACAGCACCTGCTCGGTCACTGCGTCAAAGAGGTGCGCTTTGGATACGTCGAAGACGATTTTCACCCGCTGGTTCGCCTCGTAGTGATCCGTCGGAAGCACGCGGGCGATGAAGGCGGTGGCGCCGCTATCGAGGTACAAATAGGTTTCGGAACCCATCGGTTCAGAGACGTCGACCCGCACTTCGGCGGTGACGGCGGGGTTCGCATTCGGGACCGAAAGCGCGTCCTGCACGTTTTCCGGACGGATGCCGAAAACGACCGGTTTCCCGAGGTGGCTGGCGGCCTTGGCCGCCATGCGTGCGTCGAGCTGTATGGATATCGGGGCGCCCTTCGCGTTGTCTTCGGTGAAGACGAGGTGACTGCCCGCACGGCTCACGACGCCTTTGAAAAGGTTCATCTGCGGGCTGCCGATGAAGCCGGCGACAAAGAGGTTTTTCGGGTTGTTGTAGAGTTCGAGCGGCTCGGCGACCTGCATGATGTTGCCGTCTTTCATCACGCAGATCCGGTCGCCCATGGTCATCGCCTCGGTCTGATCGTGCGTGACGTAGATCATCGTCGCGCCGAGGCGGGCATGCAGCTTGGAGATCTCGGTCCGCGTGGATACGCGCATCTTGGCGTCGAGGTTGGAAAGCGGCTCGTCGAAGAGAAAGACCTTGGGCTTGCGGACGATGGCCCGGCCAACGGCGACGCGTTGGCGTTGCCCGCCCGAGAGGGCTTTGGGGCGGCGGTCCAGATAGGCGTCGAGACCAAGCATGGCGGAGGCTTCGCGGACGCGGGCGTCGATTTCGGCTTTGGGGAATTTCCGCAATTTCAGCCCGAACGCCATGTTGTCGTACACGCTCATGTGCGGGTAGAGGGCGTAGTTTTGGAAGACCATGGCGATGTCGCGATCGCGCGGTAGGACATTATTCACGACACGGCCGTCGATGGAAATGCTGCCTCCCGAGATCTCCTCCAGACCCGCGATCATGCGGAGGGTGGTGGACTTCCCGCAACCGGACGGACCGACGAGCACCATGAATTCGCGGTCCTCGATGGTGAGGTTGATGTTGTTAACAGCAGTGACGCCGGGGCCGCTCTTCTCGGGGTAGGTTTTGACGAGATTCTCGATGGTGACTTTGGCCATGACGAACGGGGCGCAGGGTTGCGGGGCGGGGATGCGGGAAAGTTCGAGTCGTATCCGTTCTAGTCAATCGTCGAGATTGCGCAAAATTCGTGTTGCCCCCAGCGATACGCCGGGCATTTGTGTAATGTCTTCAGCAAGACACGTAACCTACGGTCGAGAGAACAATCAACCAGCCATGGCTAAGAAAAAAACCAACGCCCCTGCCCCCCTCACGTTTGATCTGCCGGTTTCTTTGATCGGCAAACTCGGTTCAAACCAAAAGAAACTCGGTCTTAAATCCGCGAGCGAAGTCGTTCGCCTCGCGATCTCCGAGTTTAACTTCGAGAAGTACGAAGCCTCCGCCGAGGAACACCGCCAAATTTCGGTGCGTCTGCCTGCGGACATCAAAACCAAGCTCACCAAAGTCGCTAAAAAGAAGAGCGTCAGCGTGGGTGAACTTCTCCGCGTCGCCATCGACAATCTGGAGGCCAAGAAGGCCGCCAAGAAGAAGTAATTTCTTCGTTCCAGCCAGCGCGAGCCGAGCCGCTCGCAGGCCGGATATCAGTCCGGCTCATTTTCATCGCAAGCGCGCCTACACACGGCGCGCTTGCCCTTTTTAAGGGGGCGACTTTTAGTCGGCGCCCTTTGCATGAGCACCTCCCCTCGGCCTCTATCCACCTGGGCACAGAACATCTCGCCATCGCCGACCCTTGCGGTCGATGCGAAGGCCAAAGCGCTCCTCGCCGCCGGTGAAGACGTTTTGAATTTCGCTGCTGGCGAACCTGACTTCGACACACCGGAGCACATCAAAGACGCCTGCATCGCGGCGCTGAAAGCAGGGAAAACCAAATACGCGCCGACTCCCGGCATCGAGCCGCTCCGACAGGCCGTGGCCGAACGGTACAGCGCCGAATATGGCCTCAAGGTCGCTGCCTCGCAGGTGGTGGTCTCTCCAGGCGGAAAGTTTTCCTGTTACCTCGCGATCATGGCCACCTGCTCGCCGGGCGACGAGGTCATCATCCCGGCGCCTTACTGGGTCAGCTACCCGGAGATGGTGAAACTCGCCGGCGCCACGCCCAAGATCGTCCTCGCTGACGACAAGACGGGCTTCCTCCTCACACCAGAGATGCTCGAAGCGGCCATCACGCCGAAGACGAAGCTTCTGGTGCTCAACTCGCCTTCAAATCCCTCCGGCGCGGTCTATTCGCGCGCCCAACTCGACGCGATCGTGGCCGTCGCGGTGAAGCATAACCTCTATATCCTCTCCGATGAGATGTACGAACATCTCGTATACGACGGCGCGATCCCGACCTGCGTGGCGACGCTTTCGAAAGAGGCCGAGGCCCGCACCATCATCGTGGCAGGCTTCTCGAAGACCTATGCCATGACCGGCTGGCGTCTCGGCACACTCGTCGCGCCCGCACCCATCGCCAAGGCGTGTTCCGAAATCCAGAGCCAGCAGTCCAGCAATGCCACGACCTTCGCCCAGTACGGCGCGCTGGCGGCGCTCAAAGAAAAGGAAAAGACCGCCGCCGCGCTGAAGGAGATGATGACCGCTTTCGACCGCCGTCGGAAATTCCTGCACGCCGAGCTCGTCAAGATTCCGGGCGTCACCTGCGTGCTCTCGCAAGGTGCGTTTTATCTCTTCCCGAACATCTCCAGCTTTGGCCTGAAGGATCAGGAATTCTGTGCGCGCCTGCTCGAGCAGGAAAAAGTGGCCGCCGTTTTCGGCAGCGCATTTGGCGCCGAAGGGTATCTGCGTCTCAGTTACGCCACGAGCGACGAGATCCTCGCGAAAGGCGTGGCCCGGCTCGCGAAGTTCTGTGCGTCCTTGAAGAAATAACGCACGGATCGGTCGGTCATCTTCGCCGCAAGGACTCGTCGAGTCCTTGCGGTTTTTTATGGCCGGTTTCCGCCGGGTGCCCTGTGGGGCGGTTGCCGGTTTTTTTCCGGAGCTGTCCATTCCGCGTTCAGTTGTTCGTCGACCAGGTATGCGGCCGACTCCGTCTTGCCTCCGAGGTCCGACGGCTCGCTGCCCCTCGCGAACCATATCCTACCCGTGCAACCAATGACCGAATACACTCTCATGCTTCACAAGCTGGCCGGTTTGCAGACGGAACTGGCGGACTTGGCGTTTGTTTTGGAACGTCAGGGGAGGGTGGACGCCGCGGATGTCGCGGCGACGACATCGGCCCGTATCGGTGAGCTTTGGGAGGAGCTCGTTTCGACCGCTGGCCAGACCGCCGGCTCAGGTAGTCCGGCGACATAAGCAAATAGCTTGGAAAGGCAGAGCGTGCGGATGGTTTATGCCGTGCAGGCTGAAGGACGCGCTTCGAGTGTCTGGTCGGATTGGATCGGAGACGCGGTGGGCGCTTCGAGGTTGCCGACGGCGAGTGCGTCGAGCTCCGCCTCGGCGACTTCCAACGAACGGCGAAAATGGCCGTCGCGGTGCTCCTCGTTGCCGACGCGCACAACGGTGAGCTCGGCGAGACCGATGAAGCCGAAGAGCGTTTGCAGATGCGGCTCGAGGAAGTTGAGGTGAGCAGCAGTGCCTCCCGGGTGGAGCGCGCCGTCGCCCGCGGCGGAGACGACGATCACCGGTTTGGATGGGAGTAGCGGGCGATAAGGTTCCTGTGTGCCGGGGGCGAAGGCGAAGGTCCGGCCCACGCGGACGATCTGATCGAAGTACGCTTTTAACTGCGCCGGCATGCCGAAGTTGTACATGGGGCAACCGAGCACGACGAGGTCGGCTCCGGCGATTTCCTCGATCAATCTTTCGCTGACGGCGAGCGCGCTTCGCATCGGCTCCGAAAGGTCGTTTTGATCGGCAAACGCAGCCGCGATCCAGGCTTCGTTGACGGGTGGGGGCGGATTTTGACCGACGTCACGGTCGATGATTTTCGCTCCGGGATTACGCGCCATCCATGCGGCTGCGAAGCGTTGAGTCAGACGGCGGGTGAGCGAGCGGGAGATGCGTCCGCTGGCGTTGATTACGAGCAGTGTTTTCATGCGCGGCGACCTTACCCGGGCACCGCGCGAGCTGCTTCCTCTCAAGATTGTGACGAACTCACAAAAACGAGAGCGGCTCCCCGTCGCTAAACCGTGCGGGCGTGCTCCTGGCTTTGCCGCGCGAGGTAAGCCGTTCCCCAGTGATCCAGAGCATCCATCACGTCCGAAAGCGTCTTTCCATCGGGACTCAGGGCGTACTCCACGCGCGCGGGAATTTCTGGATACACTGTGCGTACAATCACGCCGTCTGCCTCTAGCTGTCGCAGCTGGACGGTCAGTGCCTGTGGGGCGATTCCGGTGAGCGCGGCCTGCAATTCGGAGAAACGCTTCGCGCGCACTTTGAGTTCGAACAAGATCGACGGCTTCCATCGCCCACGAACGACATCGATGGCTGCTTTGACGGGGCAGCTGTCTCGGAGCTGGTCGATCTTTTGCGCGTAGTCGGTGATTGATTTCACGGGGCAGAAGGGTGGCGGTGCAGGGGAATGGATGACGAGTTCAGAGACGTCACGATGCGCGCGGAGAGAAAACGCGCAACCGGCTGTCGTACCCCGGGGCACAGCCGTCCAAAGTGGAGGATCGTGAGGTCGACGATATTCCTTCCGCCAGCGCCGCCTGATCGGATCGTGCGCCCGGCCGGCTGGCACGGACGCGCGAGTTGAGGTCAGCTCCTACGCTGGTAGTTGACGGTGACCATCTTGGTCCACTTCCCATCGTCGCCTTGCATCGATGACGTGAATACGCGGTGGTCTCTATCTTTGATCTCGGTCACCTCTTTGAACTTTACGAGGCCGGGTTTCATGGGACAGGGGCCTTCGGTGTTCAGCGTGAGGATCTTGCCGGTGGGATCGACGGTCCCCTCGTATTTCCAAAGGTGACTCGTCATGGAGTCGACCCAGGTGCCGGTGTATTTCTGGCTGCTAGGATCGTAGCCGAGCGTGAGTACGCTGGTCATCGTGCCGGGCATGCCTTCCATCTCGCCTTTGCCTTCACCGATGATCCAGAAGCCGCCGAGCGCGCGGGTGCTTTCGGTGCCCTTGCCCTTCATGGGCGGCTGGTCCGGGGCCATGGTGATTTCGACCTCGGTCTCCCATTCGCCAACAAACTGTTGGAGCCACAGGTGTTCTTTTACGGGTGCGGGCATTTCGGGCATGTCCTGAGCGGTGAGGTGGGCCGCGCCGCCGAGCAGCGCGCCGATGATTCCTGCGAGCGTGATCAATTTCATATGGGTTCTTTCGTTGGGGATTGGGGACGGAAGAAAAGGGTCCCTGCCTGATCGACGAATGGGTAGCGGGGTTTCGGACAACGGGGCCTGACTTTCTCAGGGCAACGCCGAGGCGCCGGCCTCCATTGACTGCTTTCCGCAGCAAATCCGCCGTCCCCGCGCCACTCATTTTGCTTTACGCGCTATTTTTTGTAGTGACGCGGAAACACGATGCGAAAAGTCGAACCGGTCTCGGGCGAGCTCGCCAGTTCGAGACTCGCATCGAGCAACTCGCACAAGCGTTTCACGATCGAGAGTCCGATCCCTTCACCGGCTTGTTGGTGGTCGGGCCGGACCGCGTTGGATCCTCCGCCGGAAGGCGTGAGGACCTGCGATGCTTCGCCTTCGGTGGCGGCGTTTTTCACGTCTGATTCGCGTGCGCTCGCGGTCGCCTCTTTGAGTCCGATCAACATCGGCGCACCGGGTCCGCTGAGGACGCCCGGGCCGGTGTCGTTGATTTTCAACCACCAGTTTGCCTTCTCCTCGCCCCAGCTGACGGTGACACCGCCGGCCACGGTATACTTGAGCGCATTGAGTACGAGATTTTGCAGCAACCGCCGCACTTTGCCGGCATCGCCGGTGACCGTGAACGGCGATGAGCCTTCTGCTTTTAGGAATAATCCGCGTTCGCGCGCGAAAGGCTGCTTGAGGTTGCACAACTCTGTCACGAGCGCGGCGGCATCGAAGTCCGCGAGCGTGCGCTTTTCCTGGCCCGCTTCGAGCCGCGCGAGCTCCATCAACTCGCCGAGCATCGAGCTCACGGAGTGCACACCTTGCTGAAGCAGCGATGCGAACTCCGCGCGCTCTGTGTCGGCGATGTCGCCCTCGCTTAGGACGTCGGCGGCCGAGCTCACCGTTTGCACATCTCCGCGAAGATCATGCACGGCCTGATGGATGAGCTTGGCGCGGCGCTGTTCGAGCTCGCTGACGCTCGCGAGCGCGCGCTGCAGATCGCCCACGCGTCCCGCAGCCTCTGCCTGCTGAAGGCGTTCGTACTGGCCGGCGCTTTCGCTGATCGCCTCGTTGACGAGGGTGATCATCTCCCGGCTCGCGGTGGCGAATGCCACGTGTGAGAAATCTGAATGCGCGTTCGCGAACGCCTCGATCTCGTGAAAAAGACACAGCTGAAGATGTCCCCATTCGTGCATGAGCTCGCGCAAGCGATAGCCTTGCTGCCAGCGGTGAAGACCATGTTTAACCTCCTCCTGTGTTTGCGCGATGCTGGCCGCCTGCGCGGCAGCGCCGCCCGGGCGGGAACGGAGTTTGCGCTCAAACGCATCGAGCACTTCAGGGATGTGATCGTTGAACTGGCCGCGGGTAAGAGAGCGCGCGGTGGTCTGTTCGGGATCGGCGTAGGCCGCTTTTCGCCACGCTTGCAGAATGGTCTCTCTTTGTTTCGAGAGATGATCGCTGAGAGCGTCCAGCTGTTGGCTGTGGGATATGATCACGCGGGATGACGCTGGTTGTCCGCGCCTCAGCGCGCAACTCGCAAGGCGCGGATTGGTTCAAGTCGTCTACGAGCGATCAGCGCATATTGCAGGCCGGGGTTTACTCGCGGATTGCCCGCGTCTCCCGGCCGCTTTGTTTGAGCATGAGCGCGGGTGCGGGTGCGCCGTCGGCAGGAAGTTCAAAGACGATCTCAGCCGGTACTCGCCGTGAGAAAAAGGTGTCGGACGACGCCGCGTACAACCGCTCGGTCTGCTGCCCGGTCGGAGTGATGAATAGCGCTTGGTTTCGGCGCTCGAAGGTGACCGTGAAGGCCGGACTCAGGCGGAAAATTCCGACGCAGCGGTCGAGCTGCTCCTCGGTGAGCGCGACTTCGGCCCGATCACGGTTGGGCATCAGCGGCTCGGGAATACCTGCGGCGCGGCGGAGGAGACTTTCTGCGAGTCCGGTGCCGACGGGTGTCGAGCGGTTGGACAGCAAAAGCGAAGCGATACCGAGTTCGCGATTGATGTAGAGCGCTGCGTGGAAACCGCCGGTCATGCCGTTGTGCCAGCGGGTTTTCTTGTCGCCAGCGAACATCCAGCCGAGCGCCTGGCCGCCCGGGGAGATACTGGCGGCGAGAGGCTGCGGTTCCCACGCGAGTTCAATGGCTTTTTGAAGCGGCGTATCCGCTGGATGGATCACGGCAGCGGCGAAGCGCATCATGTCCGCGGTCGTTGAGCGAATGCCTCCGCAGCCCGCGAGGGCTTGGAACTCCCAGTGACTCCAGGGCAGTCCGGCCGAGGTAAAGGGTGGGGCGAGCCGCGCGCGCTGGTCATCGTCGGGCGTGAGCACGGTATCGTTCATGCCGAGCGGTCGAGTGATGCGTGCGGCGAGCAATTCGGCGTAGGTCGTTCCCGCCTTGCGCGCGAGAAGTGTTCCGAGAAGGCCTGTGGCCAGATTGCTATAGCCAGCCTTGGAACCTGGCTCGAAATAGAGCTTCACGTTCCGGAGCGTCGCCCAGAGATCGGTCTCGTCGTACTTTGCGTATGGATTGGTGAAGTTGATTGCGGAGAGTTCCGACGGGATGCGCGGGAGGCCCGAGGTGTGCGTGGCGAGCATGAGCAGCGTGATGCGTTCGCCGGCGTTGTCGGGCAGCGCAACATCGGCCGGGAGCAGGCGTGCGATGGGCGTATCCAGCGTGACCTCACCGCGCATGACGGAATCGGCGAGCAGCAGAGCGGTGAAGACTTTGCTGATAGAGCCGATTTCGTAGAGCGTGCGGTCGTCCGGCGGCACAGGGTTGCTTGCGGAAAGCACGCCGGCGTGCGCAGTGACGGCGCCCGACGGCTGGATCACGCCGAGGGAGACCGCTTGCAGTGTTTTGTTTTCCACGAGCGCGGCGACGTGCTGCTTCAAGTCTGCTTCGGTGAGGGACGCTGCGAAAGCGAGCGT
Source organism: uncultured Opitutaceae bacterium (assembly GCA_946482625.1). Next base: position 21,259 of record CAMLSH010000004.1, on the reverse strand, counting down.
TGCGGTGAGGAAGCTTGCGAACAGCGCGAAGCGTTTGGGGAGAGTGACCATAAAAAGCTGATTCGAGAGAGTGAGCGAAGAGAGTTGTCCCGAGTTAGAAGCGGTCCGGTCGCTTTCCTTACAACGGCGTCTCGGCGATGGGATTCGGGGAACTCAGGCCAGACTGATCAGGCTGTCGCGCACGCGCGCCGCCTCGGCCGCTGGGGACTCTCCGAAGAAGCGCCTGAATTCGCGGCTGAACTGCGAGGCGCTCTCGTAGCCGACCTGCCCAGCCGCCTCGGCGGCACTCGCGCGTTCGTGGACCATCAGCAGGCGGGCTTTGTGCAGGCGAACCGCCTTGATGTATTGGAGTGGTGATGACGAAGTGACCGTTTTGAAATGCGCGTGGAACGTGGAGACGCTCATGCCCGCTTCGCGCGCCAGCGTTTCCATATCAAAGGGTTGGGCGCAGTCGGAGTGGATGCGGTTAACGATCCGGCTGATCTGCCCGAAATGACTGTGAGGCGCGGCAAGTGCACGCAGGTTCACGCCCAATTTCCCCTGCAGGACCCGGTAGGCGATCTCGCGCACGATTTGTGGACCGAGGATGCGCGCATCGTTAGCAGAGTGGAGGCACTCCAGCAGGCGCACGGCCGCGCCGCCGAGGCCGTCGTCGAGGAGTGTGGCTTCGATTGCACGGGGCGCTTCGCCAGCGACGGCAGGTGCGTGCTCGAGCTGCAGGAGCAGTTCGGTAACCAAGGCAGGCGTGATGCCGACAGAAAGGCCGAGGAACGGTAATTCCGGCGTCCCGAAAGTTTCGCATTCGAACGGCATCGGCACGGTGAGCACGAGGTAGTTGTTTGCGTCGTACACGAAACGGCGATCGCCCAGATAGCCCGACTTCCGTCCCTGAGCGACGATGACGATGCTCGGTTCGTATGCGATTGGACTGCGCGGCACGTGTTGCGTGGAGCGCATGAAGCGCACGCCCGGCAGCCGCGAGCGACTGAATCCCTGGCCTTGGGCGAGGTCTTTCAACAGTGCGGACATGCGCGCGCTCGCGGCGCTCGTGACGGTGATGGATTCGACGGGCGATTTGGTTTTGGTGGCCATGGCGAGGCGGAGGATCAGGCAAGCAAATTGATGAAAAATGCAACGCGAGTCCAGTGGGTCGGAGGATTGGGCAATCTTCCCGGAGGAGTAGGTATTTCGCCGAAGACGCTTCGCTGATAATCTCATGACGTTCCCACACGACATCCGAAGCCCGCCGGAAGCTGGCGGTGTCCACGATGCCAAAAACAAAAACTCAAACGATCTCCTCCAAACCATCATGTCCTCCCTCGCTCAAAAAATCATCCTCATCACCGGTGCCAGCAGCGGCATCGGCGAAGCCACTGCCCGTCATCTCGCCGCTCAAGGCGCCCGGGTCGTCCTCGGCGCGCGGCGCACCGAACGTCTCGAAAAACTTGCCGCCGAAATCCGTGCCGCCGGCGGCATCGCTGAATATCGCGCTCTCGACGTCACCCGCCTCGACGACGTTCAGGCATTCGCTGATTTCGCGCTCAAAACCTTCGGCCGCATCGACGTCATCATCAACAACGCCGGTGTCATGCCGCTATCGCCGCTCGCCGAACTCAAAGTCGATGAGTGGAACCGCATGATCGACGTGAATATCCGTGGCGTCCTCCACGGCATCGCCGCCGTGCTTCCGCACATGACGGCCCGCAAAGGCGGGCAGATCATTAATCTCTCGTCCATCGGCGGTCATCGCGTGTGGCCCACCTGCGCGGTGTACAGCGGCACCAAGTTTGCGGTCCGCGCCATTTCCGAAGGTCTCCGTCAAGAAACGCAGGACATCCGCGTCACGATCATCTCGCCCGGCGTGGTTGAGTCCGAGCTCGCCGACACGATCACCTCGAAAGCCACCGCCGAGGCCATGGCCGATTTCCGCAAAGTCGCTCTCACGCCTGACGCGATCGCCCGCGCAGTTGCCTACGCGATCGAGCAACCCGCCGACGTGGACGTGAATGAGATCATCGTCCGTCCCGTCGCCAGTATCCATTGATCGGGCACTACCGAGGAACTGTTTGCCAACACGCACGCAACTCATGAAACACGAAAATAAAATTGCCCTCATCACGGGCAGCAGCCGCGGGCTCGGTCGCAACATCGCGCTCCAACTCGCACGCTCCGGCGCCGATATCGTTGTTACCTATCGTCAGAGCAAAACGGAAGGGGAGACGGTGGTTGCCGAGATTCAAGCGCTCGGTCGTCGCGCCGTCGCGCTGCCGATCGATGTCGCCGATACGAGAACATTCGCGGCCTTTGCCGAAACACTGAGAGCCGCGCTGACAACGACCTGGCAGCGCGAGACCTTCGACTTCCTTGTGAACAATGCCGGCATCGGCATCCACATGCCTTTCACCGAAACAACTGAGGCGGACTTCGACAGCCTGATGAACGTCCATGTCAAAGGCGTCTTCTTCCTCACGCAAAAGCTGCTGCCGTTGCTGGCCGACGGTGGCCGAATTGTGAATACGTCCACCGGGCTGGCGCGGTTCTCGATCCCCGGTTACGCGGCGTACGCTTCGATGAAAGGCGCGGTCGAGGTGCTCTCGCGTTATCTGGCGAAGGAGCTCGGGCCGCGGCGCATCGGCGTGAACGTGGTCGCCCCGGGCATCATTGAGACGGATTTCACGAAACAGTCGCTATCTCGTCCGGGCGTGCGCGAATTCATGTCAGCTAATATCGCGCTCGGTCGGGTCGGTGTCCCCGACGATATCGGCGGCGTGGTGGATTTCCTCTGTTCCGAAGAAGGCCGCTGGGTGAACGCCCAACGGGTCGAGGCCTCCGGGGGGATGTTCCTATGACCGGCGGCTCCGATCAATGTCCGGAGCCGTCGTCTCCTTGATCGCCCGCTTTTCCCGCTCCTGCCGACTTGAACACGCGCAAGAGGAAAAACAGGCTGGGGAAAATGAATACGCTGCCCACCAGCAGCGCGGCTACGAGCTGGCGCAGGGTGGCGGGCGGCGCCGCTGTGGCTTGGAAGCTAAGCGGGCCGCTGGCCGTGAGCACGGCGTTGGGCGCGTAGAGCAGATACCAGCCGAGCAGGATGAGCGAAACCTGGCCCGCTGCTACCGCCCGCGTGAGCATCGTGCGGCGCTTTTTGACGAAGAACCAGAGCGCGAAGAACAACGCTGTCGCGAGCGCGATGACGCCGAGGTTAACGGGCTTCCGCAGAAACGCCGTGACGAGGCTTTCGCGTTCGGCGACCGACGCCACGAACACCACACCGCCGAGCAGAATGACGAGTCCGTTGAAGACCGCCCCCAGCCGGACAAACCGGCGTTTCAGTGCAGGGTCGTCGGTTTCGCCAATCAGATAGACACTGGCGAGGAACGCATAGATGCAGGCGACAAAGGCGCCCACGCTCAGCGGATAGAGTCCCCACCACGGCGCGAAGTAGGCCCGCCAGATCTCCCGCGCATCCGGATCGATGATACCGCGATTGAGGCTCGCTGCGATGATCCCGAGCCAGAATGCCGTCCACAGACTAGAAAGTCCGAAGAGCCAGGTATACGTCCGCTGCGACGCTTTTTCCTGCACGGCGTCGTAGTGACGAAAAGTGAATGCTGCGCCGCGTACCACGATTCCCACGAGCAGTGCCAGCATCGGAATATGCAGCGCGATCATGAGCGTCGTGAAGATCGTAGGGAACCCCATGAACAGGATAACCACGATCAAGATCATCCACATGTGGTTCGCCTCCCACACCGGTCCCATGGCGTGATTGATCACGTTCTTTTGCAGCCCGCGGAGCCGCCCGGCGGGCAGCAGTTCGATGATGCCGGCACCGAAGTCCGATCCGCCCAGCACCACGTAGAGCAGGAGCGATGCGCCGATGAAGAAGACGAGGATATCGATCATTCAGCCTCCAAATTTTTTCTGAACCGTCTGGATCTGACGCCGCAGCAGCCAGACCGTCGCCGCCGCCAGCCCGAGATAGAGCACGAGAAACAAATAGAAGTGGTAAACCATTCCTGGAACCGGCGTGACGGCGTCCTTTGTCCTCATGATGCCGTAGATGATCCAGGGCTGGCGGCCCACTTCGGTGACAATCCAGCCTGCTTCTATCGCGATCATTCCGAGTGGTGCGCAGAGTACGAGCGACCACAGAAACCACCGCGGGAAGGCGGCGTGGCGGTAGAACCAGAAGTAGAGCACCGCGCTCAGCGCGAGCAGCGTGCCGATGCCGACCATGACTTGAAAGGCGACGTGGGTGATGACGAGCGGCGGCCAGTCTTCGCGTGGGAATCGGTCGAGGCCGACGACTTCGGCGTCTATGTCGCGATGCGCGAGGAGGCTGAGGAGTCCGGGGACCTCGACGCCCCATTTCATGGTCTGCGTATCCGCATCGGGGATGCCGCCGAGGGTGAGCGGCGCGCGAGGCCCAGTGGTGAAATGGCCCTCGATGGCGGCCAGCTTGGCGGGCTGGAGTTCGGCGACGCGTTCGCCGGCGAAATGGCCCGCGAATGGCTGGAGCAGCGACGCGGTCGCTCCAAAGAGCATGGCGATTTTTAGCGCCTTCAGGTTCAGGTCTGGCGCGCGGCCGCGCAGATAGAGCCAGGCGTGGATTCCGCCCACTGCACACCCGACCGCCTGCAAAGCGCCGAGTTGCATGTGCAGGCTTTGATGGAGCCACGCGCGGTTGAACATCGCGGCGACCGGATCGACGTTGTACGCCGCACCGTCCACCCAATCGAAACCTGCCGGCGAGTTCATCCAGGAATTGGCGGCGACGACGAAAATGCCCGAGGTAAAACCGGATATGCCCACCATCAGGCCGGTGAACCAATGCACCCACGGACGCATCCGTTTCCAGCCATAGAGAAAAAGCCCGATCGCGATCGCCTCGATGAAGAAGGCGGTGCCTTCCCAGGAAAACGGCATGCCGATGATCGCTCCGGCGTGCTGCATGAAGCCGGGCCAGAGCAACCCGAGCTCGAATGAAAGCACCGTGCCGGAGACCGCGCCCACGGCGAAGAGGATGGCGACGCCTTTCATCCACATCTTTGTCAGTTCAAGGTAAACGGCGTCCTGTTTCTTCAGATACAGGTAGTGTGCCGCCGACATCATGAAGGGCATCGTCATGCCGATGGAGGCAAAGATGATGTGGAAGCCCAGCGAGAAACCCATGGTGGCGCGAGCGGCGACGAGGTCATCCATGGAAACGACGCTAGGCCGTCTGCTCGCCCTCGCAAGGGATGAGCCCGCTTCCTCGACGAAGATAACGGCTGCTTACGCGGCTCATTCGATTTTCAGACATGATCCGATCCGGTGTGAGGCAGATCTTTGGGCGTGGGTTGGAGCAGGCGGGGAACTTCCGCGATTTGTTTTGCCGAGCCCGGGCGCAGCCGCCGGGCTGTGCCGATGGAGAAACAGAAAACGCGCGTCCTGTTCGTCTGCATGGGAAACATATGCCGTTCGCCGGCGGGCGAAGGCGTGATGCGAGCGCTCGTGACCAAGGCGGGCGTGTCTTCGCGAGTGGAGATTGCCTCGGCTGGTACGATCGGAATGCACGCCGGGTCGTTACCCGATCCGCGGATGCGCGAGGCGGCCGCGCGACGGGGCTACGAGTTGGTGAGTCGCGCGCGTCAGTTTGTCGCCGCCGACTTCGAGGCCTTCGACCTCATCCTGACGATGGATGACGACAACAGGCGCAACGTGCTGGCCCTCGCCACGACGCCCGAACTCCGCGCGCGCGTGCGCTCGTTCTGCGATTTCTGCCAGCAGCACGATGACGAAGCCGTGCCTGATCCGTACTACGGTGGGCCGCAGGGGTTCGAGCACGTCCTCGATTTATTGGAGGACGGCTGCGAAGGACTTCTTGCGGAGATCCTGGGGAAGTCCGCGAGGGCGTGAGCAGACCGGCGGCGTTCAGTTGAATGCGAACCGGTCTGCGCCGCTGAAGCGCGTTACGGCGCCACGAATTGCCACTGCTGGTTCGTGCTGGTGCCACTGCTCCAGAACTCCATGACCGCGCCGTCTGCCGTGCCGCCGCCGGTGTCGAGGCATTTGCCATTGGAGCGATTGACGATCCGGTAGTATCCAGAACCTGCTGACACGAACGTCCACTGCTGGTTGAAGCTAGGAGAATTCGCCCACTGGCCGACGGGCGTGTCGTTTGCGGTGTTGCCGAGACTGTCGAGGTACTTGCCGCCGGTGACGCAGCTCAACTTGTAGTAGCCGCCGCTATAGGAGACGACCCACCGCTGGTTGTTGCTGGTGCCGTCGGCCCATTGTGCGACGGTCGAGCCGTCGGCGGTGGCGCCGAGGTTGTCGAGCATTTTGCCGGTGGCGCGATTGCGCAGGCTGTAGGTTCCGTTGGCGATGGGTTGCGTACCGAGATTCACGCCGGCGGCGACGGGCCAGCCGTTGCTCCAGCTGAGCGTCGTGATGCGGAGTTTGGCGGCGCCGTTGTCGTTGCCGTCATAAAAGTGGTACGTGAGTTTCCCTTCGCCATAACCGACGTGCCCCGGGCCGATGTAGCGGCCGTCGCGGTTGGGAAGAAACGTGGTGCCGCCTCCGCTCATGAGACTCACGCCGTTTTGGTCCACGTAGGGGCCGGTGATGGAGGTCGAGCGGCCGACCTGCGTGTAGTAGGAGCTGCTCACGCCGTTGCAGCAGAGGCCGCGTTGGAAGAACATATAGTAATAGCTGCCGTTCTTCATGAGGTACGGCGCCTCGACTTCGCCCGCGACCAGATCCCAGCGGCTCGTGCCCTGACGCAAGCCGTTCGACGGGTTGAGCTGGATGAGGTCGATGCCGCTCTGCCAGTTGCCGTACGAGAGCCAGAGGTTGCTGCCGTCGCGAAGGATCGCGGGATCGATGGCGTTATTGCCCGCGACAATCAGGCCGCGATCGGTCCACGGTCCCGAGAGATTGGAGGCTGTGGCGAGGCCGATCGCCGCCGGGGCACCGGTGCCAGCGCATGAATAGTACAGGTAGTACTGGTTGTTCATGAAGATGACGTCGGGAGCCCAGAAGCCGCCATTGAAACCGCTGACGTAATTATTGATCCATGACGGCCAGGTGCCGACGGGGAAGACGGTGTTCTCGACACGCCAGTCGGTGAAGTTCGCGTTGCTCGATGACATCGCCCAGACGCCGTTTCCGGTGGTGAAGATCCAATAGCGACCATCGGTGTTCCGAATCATGGTCGAGGGATCGTGGCTGGGAGCGACTTGGGCGTGGGCGAGTTGGCCGGCGGTGAGGAACACGAGCAGCGCGCAGAAGAGCGCGGTCAGGATTTTCATCCGAGGGGTATTGTCCGCTGATTTCATTTTTCCTTTGGGGTTGGACGCGGGGCGGGCGGTCAAGCCGGGGTTGGCGCTGAGAACGCCGCCCGTTGTCGGTGTCATGTAGTCATGCGCCGAAGAGGGACGAAACCCGTCAGCCCGCCCGGACAAATCGCGTCGTCTGCCAAACCGTCCTGCAAATCGCAGCAGGAGAAAAGCCGGAGTGTGGGATTTCAGATCTCGCGCGCACTTTTTTCCCGGAGCGCAGTCCACACGGGCGCATGGAAAAAGATGAGGGATGTGACGTCATTGTAGTCGGCGGTGGTATTGCCGGTCTGGGCGCCGCGCGGGAACTGGCGCGGAATGGCCTTCGGGTGATCGTTCTCGAAGCGCGGGACCGGCTGGGCGGGCGGATTTTTTCGCGGCGACTTCCCTGTACAACACAGCCGGTGGAGCTCGGCGCTGAGTTTGTGCATGGCAACAATCCCGAGCTTCGCGCGCTGCTCCGGCGGGCGGGCACGCACCTGAAGCCAGTTTCTCGCGACATGTACTGGTTGCACGATGGTGAGCTGGTGCAGGTGCGGGATTTCTGGAAACGCACCGCGGAGATAATGAGACGGATTCCCGCCGGAACACGTCGGTCGTTCGCCGACTTTCTGGACAAAGAAGGCAGCGCGGTTTCACCGGACGAGCGCCGTCGCGTGCGTGACCATGTGCAAAGTTTCAACGCCGCGCCGGCAACGCGCATGAGCGCCAAAGTCCTGAGCGCGGATCACGCCGGCGCCGATCAGCCGCAGTTCCGTCCGCGCGGCGGTTTCGGTCGCTTGATCGGCTTGTTGGAGCGGGAACTGCGCGCGCTCGGTGTGGAGGTTTTGCTGGAGACTGAAGTCCGCGCCGTGCGTTGGACAAAGGGCGCGGTGGAGGTGGTTGCGCATTCCGCGAAAAAGTCCGCGCCGCGGACATATCGTGCCGCCGCAGTGGTGGTGACACTCCCGCTGGGTGTACTGAAGGCGAAGACGGTGGCGTTTTCGCCGCGTTTGAAAGCGAAGGAGGCGCTCGTCCGGAGGCTTGGATGGGGCGACGTATCGCGAATCACCTTACGTTTTGACCCCGCGTTCTGGCGGCGGAAAATCGTGACCACCACGACTGTCGCTAAAAAGCCGGCAGATTTTCAGTTCATCAACGCACCAGAGAGGCCCTTTCCGGTGTGGTGGGTTCCATCGGCAGCGCCATTCGCGGTTGGCTGGGCCGGCGGTCCGCTTGCCCGGCCGCTGCTTTCGCGTCCGCATTCGGGTCGGGTGACGGACGCGTTGCGTTCCTTGAGCGAGATCTGGGGCGTGCCGCAGAAAACGCTGCGAGCCCATTTACGGGGCGCGTGGTCGCACGATTGGTCGACGGATGCGTTTTCGCGCGGTGCTTACAGCTACGCGGCGGCGGGTGTGGAGTCGGGACCAAGCCAGCTGGCGGAACCGGTCGCGGACACGCTCTTCTTTGCCGGCGAGGCGACCGCGGAGGAGCTGGGCACGGTACACGGAGCACTCGCGAGCGGGATTGAAGCAGCGCGAAAGGTGAAACGCGCCCAGAAAACGAATACACGTTGCGGCGCTGGCCGGCGCCGGTCCAACAAACGGAGAACACGCCGATGACACCTGATACGGTTCCTATCCTGCCAAATTCTCCCGCGACCGAAGGCGAGAGAGAAGCGCGGGTGAAAGTCGCCTCGATCCTGTGGCGGCATCTTGAAGCAAGCGGGCGGGACGCCTGTGATCTGTGGCGTCATGCGAGTGGCTGGTCGATGACAGGCACGTCGATATTTAGAGAGCGCGCGGACATCACGCATCTGCGTTACGCGGTGCGTTGTGACGCCAGCTGGCGGACGGTGCGGGGGCGAATCCAAGGCTCGGTGAACGAACGCGTCATCGATCTCGACGTGACCACCGACGAGCAACATCGCTGGTGGGTGAATGGCCGGGCGGAGCCTGCAGTGGAGGGCTGCATCGATCTGGATCTCAACTTTACGCCGGCGACCAATCTCATCCAGCTGCGGCGTCTGGCATTGGCGGTTGGCGGAAGGGCGAATGCTCCGGCGGCGTGGTTCAGCGTGCCGGAGTTTTCGTTACAACCGCTCCCACAGACCTACCGGCGGGCCAGCGTGCCCTGTTATGACTACGCGGCGCCGAGCGTCGGCTACAGCGGTTTGTTGCAGGTGCACGAACTCGGTTTTGTCCTCGAATATCCCGGGCTCTGGACAGCGGAGGTTTTGCAGGTCTGGGAGAAATAGGGAGGCGATTTGCTGGGTTCCCCGGGTTACCTCCGTCCGCTCTACGTGTCGGCTGGGTTATGTCGTTCGAAGCCTGGGTTCTCGTCGTTGGCGCGCTGCTCCTTTTGATGGGGTTGAGCTCGCCGTACGTCAGCCGGCTCCCGGTTTCTGCGCCGATGGTGTATCTGGGGATCGGCGTGCTCTTCGGTCCGGCAGGGTGGGTGGTGTTGCAGGTGGACCCGCTCGTGCAGACGACGCTGTTCCACCGCGCGGCGGAGATCACGGTCGTCATTTCTTTATTCTCGGTGGGGCTGAAACTGCGGCTGCCGCTGGGCGACCCTCGCTGGAGGCCGGCGCTCGTGCTGGCCTTTGGCACGATGACGCTGAACGTCGGTTTGATCACGCTTCTGGGGCTGGCGTTTTTGAATCTGCCATTGGGAGCGGCGGTGCTGCTCGGGGCGATTCTCGCGCCTACCGATCCTGTGCTGGCTTCGGAGGTCCAGCTCACGCATGCGCACGATCGCGATGAGCTGCGGCGCGCGTTGAGTGGCGAGGCGGGGCTCAACGACGGCACCGCGTTTCCATTTGTGATGCTGGGGCTGGGACTTCTCGGCCTGCACGATCTTGGTGCGGGCGGGTGGCGCTGGTGGGCGGTGGATGTGGTGTGGGCGATCGTCGGCGGGCTTGGGATTGGCGCGCTGCTGGGCAATTTTGCGGGGCGGTTGATCCTGCATTTACGGATACGCCGGCAGGAGACGGTCGCGCTGGACGAGTATCTGCTGCTCGGCTTGATCGGACTGGCGTACGGCACGGCGTTGATGCTCCACGCGTACGGATTCCTCGCTGTCTTCGCGGCGGGGGTGGCACTGCGGGCGATCGAGCGGCGGCGGGGAGGCGCCACGGTGGCGAATACGCCGGAGGCGCCGGCCGGTCCTGGCGGGGTCGAGCCGGGACGCGAACCGGCGAAAGATCCGAAACTGGGGCCCGCTTATCTGGCCGGGGCGTTTCTCACGTTTAACGAGCAGCTCGAGCGTATCCTGGAAGTGGGTATGGTGGTGCTGGTCGGCGCCGGACTGGTCGTCGTTGGGATGCCGACAGCGGCGTGGTGGTTCGTGCCGGCGCTGTTTCTGGTGGTGCGGCCGTTGTCCGCTCTGCCGGTGTGGTGGACGCGGCGGTTTAGCCCGGGGCAATTCGCCGGTGTGGCTTGGTTCGGGCTGCGTGGGATCGGGTCGATCTACTACCTCATGTATGCGATGGAGCATGGTCTGCCGGACGAGTTCGCGCGTCCGCTGGTAGCGTTGACGTTTGTCGTGGTCGCCTCGTCGGTGGTTGTCCATGGGGTGTCCGTCTTGCCCGTACTGGGTTTTTTGCGACGGGACGGACGGCGCGAACTCCGCGGGAGGAGTTGAGTGCGTCCGTGGGAATGCTTGTGCGCGGAGTTTCGGAATCGTTTTCGGCGAGTTGCGACTTGGCGGTTCGTGCGATTCCTCTGGCGGTAAATGTCCATGGAGTTTCCACACGATAGGACTCGTCTGCCTTCGGAGGAGAAGCCGGAGGGGAGCGCGTGGCGCGCGCGCTGGCATGAAGTGATTTTCGAGGCGGACACGCCGGCGGGGAGGCGCTTCGACCTGACGCTTCTCGTGGTGATTTTATTGAGCGTGCTCGCGGTGTGTCTGGAGAGCGTGCGTGGATTGCGCGACGCCTATGGTCCGGTGCTGCACGCGGCCGAGTGGGTTTTCACCGGGCTCTTCACGGTCGAGTATGCGATGCGGTTGATGAGCGTCCGGCGACCCCTGCGGTACGCGGCGAGTTTTTATGGCGTGGTCGATCTGCTGGCGATTCTGCCGACTTACTTCGTCTTTTTCTTCCCGGGCTCGCAATCGCTGCTGGTGATCCGGGCGCTGCGGTTGTTGCGCGTGTTTCGTATCTTGAAGCTCACGCATTTCGTTGGCGAAGCCCGGCTGCTGGGAGCGGCGATGCGGGCGAGTTTGCGCAAGATCGTGGTTTTCATCGGCGTCGTGATGACGATCATGCTGATCTCTGGCGCGTTGATGTATTTGATCGAAGGGGAGGAGAACGGATTCACCAGCATCCCGATCTCGATTTATTGGGCGGTCGTGACGATGAGCACCGTGGGGTTTGGCGACATCGTGCCGCACACGGTGCTGGGACGTTGCGTGGCTTCGCTGCTGATGATTTTGGGCTACGCGATCATCGCGGTGCCGACGGGGATCGTGACGGTTGAATTGAGCGCGGCGACGCGTTCCGCGAGCAACACGCAGGCCTGTCCGAGCTGCGGTGCGGGCAGTCACGACAACGATGCGCGGCACTGCAAATATTGCGGAGCGAAACTCTAGAGTGCTTTCCGTTAAGACGTCGCCGTAGCTCAATCGCCTGCGTCGCAGAAGGCGGTGATGGTCGCATTCCGCGTCTTAAGTGACGCGACTACGGGGTGCCGTAAACGCTGCAGGCGGGGCGAAAAGGCGCGAAGATGTGCGGCCAATGCGATACGCGTTCAGCGTTTGATCTCCCCGATTGCCACGAGCTTCGACGTTTCTGCGGGATCGAGGGTGATGGATTTGCCTAAAGGATCCCAGAGACTGCACACGTAACGGACGGCGGAGTCGGCTTTCTTGCCAGGGTGAGCGTTGAACTTAAGTTGCACGGTGCGATCCCCGGTGTCACCGCCCGATGGGATGGCGATATCTTTGTCTCCGGTCGCGATCACTTCGCCCTTTGCGTCGTACACCCTGCATGTGATCCGCATGATTTGTACTTCTGGAGGCAGGGAATGCGCGCTGTAAGGAATGTTGAATGTGAAATCCTCGGCGAAGAGGGAGGAGCCGCCGAGCAGGACAAGCAGACCAAGAAGAGATGATTTCATGGTTAGTTAAAGAAGGCGGACTACTTCTGCGCGAGGGATTGGACGATGAGCGGCTCGGTCGTGATGACAACGGATGCTGAGATCGAGCGAGGGCGGGCTTTGATGAACAGACGTTCCGTGGTGATTACCACGGGTCTGGCGGAAGGCTCGGCGCTGACGGTGGGCCGTGCTGCGGTGTTGGCGACGACGGCGCGGACGGGGGCATTCGAGCTGACGCGCGCGGCTGCTGGAGCGGAGTTGTCCGATGCGGTTTTTGCCTGCTCGTTTCCGGCTGCGAACGCCGGGGAAGACGCTGACAACAAGAAGCCGACGAGGATGCTGGGGACGCGATTGTGCGAAAAAATCATACGCGTGGGGTGGGTTGAGTCGCCTGCGGGAAAGGCGATGCTGGATGTCTCCACCTCGCGCGAGTGAGAGGCAAGAAAGAAGATGCTGCTCCCCATCGTTTTGCGGATAGTCGTTCTCCGTAAATTTCCCGAGGTGAACTCCCCGGAGGACGACGGCCTTATGACTCATAGTAGGTTCCGGTCTTTCCTCGGGAGGCACAGGCTCGGCACTGGACGCCTCATCGACGGGGTTTTGAACTAGGCGGACTTCTGTACGTCCATGGCAACTACGACATCCCCCGCTCCCAAGCTCTGCAATCCCGCTGTGGTCGGCCTCGCCGGCTTCGGCCTGACGACGCTGATTCTCCAGCTCCATAACCTCGGGTTGGTAGGCATGGGGCCGGTCATCTGGCTCGGAGTCGTCTTTGGCGGCCTCGCCCAGCTGATGGCCGGTCTCCAGGAGATGAAGACGGGAAATAATTTTGGTTACTGCGCCTTCACGTCCTACGGCGCGTTTTGGATTTCGCTTTGCGCGATGCTGCTCGCCGGCGAGTTCGGCATCTTCAAAGCGTCCACGACGGATGTCGGCTGGTTCCTGATCGCATGGACGCTGCTCACGGTGATCCTGTGGATCGGTTCATGGCGTATCCACGGCGCCATGGCGGTGACATTTACGTTGCTGCTCGTCGGCTTCATTCTGCTCGATCTTGGACACTTCGGTTTCCCGGTGCTGAATGTCGTGGCGGCCTACGTGCTCATCGCCTGTGCCCTGTCGGCGTGGTACATGATGGCGCGGATCATTTTGAACGAACTCTACGGGTACGAACTGCTGCCTGCCGGAAAACCGTGGGTGAAGGCCCGGGCTGCGGTGGTAACCTCGTCTGTGCGTGCCCCGGCTCCCATTTCACTACCTGTCGGCGCACGCTGACCGGAGCTGGTGAGGATGAAATCGTTCGCCGGCATTTGTCGGCGAACGGCGATTTGCGTCCTGGCTTTCTCTGGGCCACTTCTGGGCGCATATGGAAATCGGTGTAGATAGTTTTGTCGCGACCGCGCTCGATCAGTCGAAGGACGGCAGTATCGGGGATGTCGCTCGCGTGCAGGAGTTGCTGGAGCAAATCGAATTGGCCGATCAGGTCGGGCTCGATGTGTTTGGCGTCGGTGAACATCACCGCCCCGACTATGTCGCGTCAGCTCCGGCGGTGCTGCTGGCAGCCGCGGCGGCGCGGACGAAGCGCATCAAGCTCGCAAGCGCGGTTACCGTGCTCAGCTCCGACGATCCGGTGCGGGTGTTTCAGCAGTTCGCCACGCTTGATCTGATTTCGAAGGGACGCGCGGAAATCATCGTGGGGCGCGGCTCGTTCATCGAATCGTATCCGCTCTTCGGGTTCGACCTGGAGGACTACGAGGAGCTGGCGGCGGAGAAACTGGAGTTGTTGTTGAAAATCCGCGAGCAGACAAAGGTGACGTGGTCCGGAAAGCACCGCGCGCCGCTGACGGGGCAGGGCGTTTATCCGCGGGCCGCGCAGGCGTTGCTGCCGGTCTATATCGGTGTCGGCGGCACGCCGCAGTCGGTGGCGCGCGCGGCGATGCTCGGACTGCCGCTCATCGTGGCGATCATCGGCGGGCAGCCGTCGGCGTTTCGTCCCTTGACGGATCTTTATCGGGAGACGTGGAAGAAGGCGGGGCATCCAGCCGAGAAGTTGTTTATCGGCGTTCACAACATCGGGTTTCTCGCGGACACGACGAAGGATGCGCTGGAAACCTTCTGGCCCGCGTATCGCGATGCGTTTGGGAAGATCGGGCGCGAGCGCGGCTGGCCTGCGCCGACGCGGCCGCAGTTTGACGCGCAGTGCAGCCATCTCGGTGCGCTGGCGGTGGGTGACGCAGAGGCAGTGGCGGAGAAGATTATCCGTGAGAGCGAGTCGCTCGGCGGAATTAACCGGCTGACGGTCTTGCTCGATAATCGAGTGCTCACGCACGCGCAGCTGATGCGGGCGATCGAGTTGTTGGGGACGAAGGTGGCGCCGTTGGTGAGGAAGGCTGTGAGCTGATCGATCAAAGTGTGCCAAGTCGTAGCGGCGAGCGCGCAGCGAGCCGGTTTGGGGAATTGGTTTTAATCACGGTTCACCTGCTGCTCCCCACTCGCTGGGCGCTCGTGGCTACTTGCTGTGGCTGCGCAAAGAAGCGCGAGGGGGGCGTCGCGCCTCCAACGGATCATTTGATCTCGAGTGGGATGCTCTCGGAGTGGCTGTTAAATTCCGGGGCGTACATACACTGGATCTCGGCGATGCCGCTTTGGTAGCGGCCGCGGAGTTGGACGCGGGTCGAGTATTCGAAGACGTACGTTCCCTTCGGGAGGTAATCGATGAAGAAGTGCGAGGCGGTGTCGCGCGTGCTTTCGTAGTAGGCGAGGCCGTCTTGGTAGCGGTAGCGGCTGAGCACGTTGACGGGTTCGGTGCCGCTGCCGCGCTGGTCTTTGAGGTGGACGAACTCCATGTCGCGGTCGGTGCGGAGTTCGATGCGGACGACGAGTTCGTCGCCGACGGCGAGTGGACCAGAAACCGGTTTGAGGACGGGACCTTTCGAAGAGTTTTCTTTGATCCAGAGGGTTTTCTTGAGCGTGAGTGGTGTGCCTTCGTGTGGCGTGACCTTGGCGATGTCTTCGAGGTACTGCCAGTGGACGCTGCCCCAGCTGACGCCGTCGTCGGTTTTGCGGACGGTGATTTCGCCTTGGGCGGGTTTGATCTCCGATGCGGCAAAGGACTTTTCGTAGAAGCCGGTGCCGGCTTCTACCTTCTCGGGTTTGATGGTTTCGCCGCCGAGGGAGACTTCGACGAGCGCGTCGCTGGAGAGCAGGTTGTTGCCGCGGACGAGCAGGCCGTAGATGGCGTCGGCGGTGGCCTTGGTGGTTTTCCAATTTTGCGTCTGCTTTTGTTTCAGGAGCCAGACTTTGCAGTCTTCGACGGCTTGTTGGTCGTCGGCGACTTCAGCGAAGGCCTCGATCATCAGCGCCTGAGTTTCGATGGGCGCGCGGTACCACCACCAGCTGTGCTCCGTATCGCGCCAGAACATACCGAGCTCTTCATTGCTTACGCTGCGTTCTTTGAGCGACTTCATGATCGCGAGCGCGGTGGGCTTATCGTCAAAGCGTTGGAGCGCGAGCGCCAGGTGCGCCTGGCTTTGGCGGCTGTCGACGCCGAGCCAGAATTTGCGGGATTGCTGAAGGAAGAAATCGACGGCGGGCTTGTTGGCGTCGCCGATGGGGTGGTCTTTGAGGAAGAAGCTACGGCCGTAGAGGTAGAGCGCGTCGAGGTAGCTCGGGACGTACTGCTCGGGATGCGGATTTTTGAGGATCCGTTGGTGGCGTTCGGTCATCCAGGCATCGAGTGCGTCGAGGGATTTGACGGCGGGGGCGGTGTCGACCTCGACGCCGAGGTGACGCAGGCGGCCGAAGCCGGTCATGATGTAGAGGCTGATGTACTCGCTGGGACGACCGCCGGGGAACCAGGGCCAGAGGCCTTCGCTGAGCTGGCGCTCGGATAGGGTGCGTAGTTGGCGGGCGGATTCTTCGTCGAGACGGTTGGCGTCGAAGAGCAGGCCGACGTTGCGGCGGGCTTCGCTCTCGGACTTCGCCTGACGGAGCCAGGGCGTTTCCTCAAGCATGACGGATTTGAGGTTCTGGTTTTTCTCCAGTGGCGAATCGAGGGCGGGTGTGTTTTTCCAGAGGTCGAAGACGCGGCGGATCTTCGGATCGGAGGCGGCGATGTGGCGGGCGAGCGTGTTTGCGTAGAGTCGGTTGAAGACCTGTTCGCTGCACTCGTATGGGTATTCCATCAAGTAGGGCAGGGCCATCACGGCGTACCAGGCGGGCTGGGAAGTCATCTGCACGGTGAGCGACTGGTGGCGAAGCGTGTCGGATGCGCCGGAGTTCAGGAGCTTGGGGAAGGTGAACTGTTTGGTGGATTTTCCGCGGACGGGGAGCGGGAGCGATTCGGTGACGAGTATCCGGCGACTGAGGACGGGCAGGAAGTTCTCCTCGCCGTCGCTGAGCGTGGCGGAGGCGGCGACGGCTTCGTAGATGAGGAAACCGATACCGTCGGGAACGGTGATGCGCCAGGAATAGGTGCGCGATTGTTTCGCGGGGACGTCGAAAGGCTGGTCAGTTTTTTGATTGGCCAGAACGGCGTCGAGCGTGGCCCCGCGGACAAGCGCGGCAGCGTCTCTGAAGGTGAGGCGGACGGTGCCGGTCTGCGGCTGGTCGCTCTGGTTGGTGACCTTGACGGTGAACTCGACGGTGTCGCCTTCGCGGAGGAAGCGGGGCGGATTCGGCTCCACCATGAGGTCTTTGGCGGTGACGACCTTGTCGGTGATGAAGCCGGAGCGGAGATTGGCGTCGTGCGCGAAGCCGAGGAGTTTCCACTCCGTGAGTGCCTCGGGCATGGTGAAGGTCATCTTCACGACGCCGTCGTCGTCGGAGAGGAGTTGCGGGAAGAAGAAGGCGGTTTCGTTGAGGTTGGTGCGGGCGGTGACTTTGCTGAGGTCGGGTGGGGGAGCGGACGCTTTTGCCCGTTGGTCTCCGCGTGCCGAGAGATCTGCTATGTACGCGTAGGTCTGCGGTTCGCTCGCTGCCTTTTCCATCATTGGCGCTGCTGTTGCTGGTGCCGCGACTCCCCGCAGTCGCGAGCCGCGGGCCGAGCCTCCCGCCATGTAACCTCTGTCCGCTCCGTTGCTCACCTCAAACGAAGAGAGTACGATCATCTCGCGGTCATCCATCATGGAAGCGATCAGTTCATGTGGGAGTGACCGATAGCTCCATGCGAAGGGGCGCTGCTCGGGATGTCTCCAGCCGTAGATCGTATCGAAGTTCCGAAGCATATTCTGGAACTGGATGTAACTCCGGCTGTGCTCTGTTCTGAAGACGCCGAAGGTTTCCTGCCAGTTGTGCGGGGCGTACTGATCGAGCGAGGCGTCGTAGAGGGCGGCGACCATTTCAGCGGAGGCGCGTTTGGCGTCGGGGCCGGTGATGGTGGCGGTCCAGGTTTCCTTTTCACCGGGGAGGAGTTTGGAGCGGAAGCGTTCCCATTTTACCGTGAGCTGTTTGTTGGACCAGGGGACATTGACGACGCGCTCGTGGATGTACGCGCGGTTTTCACGGATCGACGTGACGCGCAGGGTGAATCCGCCGCGCATGGCTTCGACGACGGGGAGTTCGATGAGCGATTGCGTGCGGTCGGCGGGTGTCCAGTAGCTCTTCAACGGCTTGCCGTTGCACTCGAGTTCGACGAAGGCGCGGCCTTGGTCGTATCCGGTGCCCCACAACGCGGTGAAATTTTCGCCCGGCTCGACGGACCAGGCGGGCGAGGCGAGATCGTTGGGGATCTTGATGCCGAAGTGCGTGGCGTCAGGGGCGAGGACTTTGACGGTGCGGCGGGCGGTGACGGTTTTGCCGAAGCGGTCCTTGGTCTCGACGGAAGCGCGGTAGATGCCGGGTTTTAGAGGGACGGGGATTTTGGCGAGGCCGTCGGACTTGGCGTCGGTGGAAAAGGATTCGTGGGCGACGCGTTCGCCGAGTTCCCAAGAGTCGGGATTGGTCGGATCGACGGCGGGTTCGGCGTTGCCGAAGCGCCACCAGAGGCGTTCCTGCTGCAAGGGAGAGCGCTGCACTTTCTCCGGTTGTTTGAGCGCGTGAAGGGTGACGGTGCCTTCGGCGGATTGAGGGTCGCCGTCGAGCGATGTGGTCGTGATGGAGAACTCGACGGGTTTGTCTGCGGTCTGCCAGTCGTCGGAGGAGAGCGTGGCTTGGAGCGCGGTGTAACCGCTGCGGACGGAGCGGGTTTGAGAGCGGGTTTCGCCGGTTGTGTCGGTGATGTCGGCGTGAATGTTGAAAACGAATACAGGCTCGTTCTTCACGGGGACGGCGCGGTCGGGCGTGGCGGCGAACTCGATCTTGAATCCACCGTCGTCGCCGGTGACGGCGGTGCCGTGGGCGATGGACTTGATGGCGGGCGGCTGGAACCACCAGCACCAGTAGGGAAGCTGTACGACGCGTTCGACGCGCCATTTCACTTTGGCGCCGCCGATACTGGCGCCGGTGTAGGCGGTGGCTTTGCCGGTGACGGTGACGGGCGCATCGAGCTTCGCTGCTTCGGCAGGGGCGTCGAGGGTGACTTGGAATTTGGGGCGTTTGTACTCCTCCACGCTGAAGCCGGTGCTGCCTTGTCCGTCGCTGACCTGAATGCTCATGCGACCGGCGAGACGGTCGCGCGGCGCGGTGAAGACGCCATTGAACGAGCCGTAGTCGTTGGTCGTGTGGGTGGCGCGGGAGATCTCCTGACCGTTGGGATCGTTGAAGATGACCGTGACTTTGCGGCGGGCGACGGCGTCGTATTTGGCGGCGTCTTGATCGTAGCGGATGGAGACGCCTTTGTAGTGGATCGTCTGGCCCGGGCGGTAGATGGCGCGGTCGGTGAAGAAGACGGTCTGGGTGTGGGTGCGGTCCCGCTCGTGGTATCCGTAGGCGTAAACCTCCGCGCCGCTGGCGACGGCGTGGCCGGCGTGTTGGGCGAGGATGACGAGGGGACGCTCTTCGGTGGAGAAGGAGAATTGGCCGTTGGCATCGGCCGTTTTGGAGGAGGCGGGCTTCAACCAACCCTCGTTGTTGCGCTTCCAGAAACGTATTGTCGCCCCGGCGACGGGTTCTCCGCTGACTGCATTGAGGACAAAGCCGGAGTGTTCAGTGCGGTCGTGGCGCACGCGGAGGACGAGAGCGAGGTCGCTGACCCAAATGGAAGCGATGCCGATCTGGTTGTCGGAGATATGAAACGCTGGATCGTGGCTGGCGACGATGACGTAGTAGCCGGGCTTGAGCGTGGCGGGAGCAGGGAGCGATTCGGTGCGTTGTTTTAAATCGGCGGTGGGCGGCAGGTCGGCGTTCCACTCAAGCGCGGGCTGCGTAGCGATCAGCTGGTCGTATTCGACGCTGCGGCCGTAGTTCCAGCGGGACTTGGCGACGTAGGTGTCGAAGTCCACGGGAATCGCACGGAAGTAAACTTTGGTGACGTTGCGGTAGGTGACGTCGAGAGTGGGCCACGGAGCATTCCAGACGTATTCGGTCTTTAACTGCGCGGACGGTGCTTCGATCTGCTGGATGAGGTTGTGGCACTGGGCGGCGCCCACGCTTTTCTGGTGCCTGACGATGCCTAGCCGGGCGAATTCGCGGGCCTTAGCGGGGTCGCCGTCGGCGTTGAGCTGGGTTGCAAGGGAAGCGAGGGCACGAGAGGAGATTTCGTGGCGATTGTTTTCGATGAAACGCTCAAGCGCGGACTTGTAGCGGTCGGTCTTGGTTTCGCCAGTGGCGATATTGTTGCCGTAAGTGATGCGGGCGAGATCGGCGTCGAGGAACGCGGAGCCGTCTTTGTCGTCTGAATGGAAACGAAGGAGCGACTGGTAGAGCGCGATGGCTTTGTGTTTCGGGGAAAAGCCGTCGGCGGGCGGGAGTTGCCAAGCGAGGAATTCGGCGGTGGCGCCGAAGATCGGGGAATCAGCGGTGAGCTCGAATTCATCTTCCGCGATGCGGATGGCGTGTTCGCCGGCTTGGTAGAACTTAAGGGCTTCGTAAGCGAGAAAGTCGAAGAGCGTGGGGCGGTAGGTATCGGGGACGTTGCCGCGAGTGAGCAGGTCGTTGTATTCGGCAATTGGCGTCGCTTGAAGGATCTTTTCGGAAGCGAGGGAGGCAGTGAAGTGGCGGTCGATTTCGGCGAGAATGCGGGCGAGGTCCCACGTCTGGAGATCGGTGCCAGGAGCGGACGCAGTGGCGGTGCGTTGCTGGAATTGCCAGCGGTTTTGCTGAAAATACTGCCAATACCAGTGAGCGAGAATGCCCTGCATCATGGGCTTCATGGGTTCGGGGGCCTTGGCGATCTCGGCTTCGAGGCGCGCGATTTTTTCCTCGGCTTTGTTGCCTTGGATGGCGCCCTCAAGGGCGATCTTGCGGCCGATGGCTTTGATGGCTTCAGCGTAGGCTTTCTCGGCGAGGGCGGCGGAGATGATCGGGTCGAGGCGTTCGATGGCGGTCTTGGGAAGGCCTTGGGCGGCGGCATCGTCGACCTGTTTCCATTCGGCGGCGCGCGGAGCGGCGGAGAGCGTAGCGGCGAAGACGAGCGAGATGACGAAGGCGAACAAGGCGCGTGATTTCATGACAAGTCGTGAAAGGGTTTGGGTTCCAGCCGGGTTGAAGACGCTACGGACCGGGATTCCGGCGAGGCAACGTTTCAACGAACCAGCGGTGGAGTTCTTAACGGACATGCGAAGAGCGGGAATGTGCTCGGGCGAGTTGCGGGCGGGCGTGAGATAGGGACGGTGCGCGCCTTTCCACACACCGCACATCCATGAATCTGAAACTCGAAAACAAAACCGCACTCATCACGGGATCGACCAAGGGCATCGGCTTCGCGATTGCCCGGGTCCTCGCTGCCGAAGGGGCGAGCGTGATCGTCAATGGGCGCAGTCA
>CAMLSH010000003.1 GCA_946482625.1 uncultured Opitutaceae bacterium | reverse complement strand
CCGCTGAGATCGCCGCCATACGCGAGGAACGGTTTTGCCTCCGCAATCGGCGTCAGCGTCGTCGCGCCGCCGAGAAACAAATGCCGCCCGCGAAACACGGACGAACGTCCCGTGCGCGCGGTGTAGTAGAGCAGCGAGTCGAGCCCCGCCTGGCGAAAATGCTCCAGCATCGCGCCCGTGATCGGCAGGTATTTGGTCCGTCCCGCCGTCGTGCCCGAAGAGATCGCATAGTGCGCACAGCGCCCCGGCCAGAGCACGTCCGCCTCGCCGCGTTTCATGCGCTCGATCCACGGGATAAACTGCTCGTACGCGCGCAACGGCACGCGCGCCTGAAACTGCGCGTACGCTCGCTGCCCTCCTCCCGCCGCAACCTCGACTCCATCGGCCCGGCCCATCTCACACCGCGCCATCGCGGAGGTAAGCGTGGCAAACGCCTTGTGCTGCGCGCCGACCGCAGATCGGCCCGAACTTAGTTTGCGAGCGGTATTCGCGCTCAGGACACGCGCACCTACGCGGATCAACGGTTTTGGCGGAGCGATCATGGGAAAACGTTTATCCAGTTGTCCAAGGCAGGGCGCGTTGTCCCCAATGCGCCGGTTCGACACGGAAATCCCATCCCGATCATCCGCGCCACACGCATCACGCCGCCCACTGAAACCGTTTCGATTTCAGCCTCCGGTAGAACGTGGAGATCGGCGGCAGGAAATTGAAACAGTGAAAGATCAACGACGCGTGCTGCACCGGGCTGCCGCGCCGGTTGACGATCGTCTTGCACTGGCTGTGAGGAAAATACGCCCGATGCGCCGCCGTGAGCGCGAACCGCGTGGGCGAGGTTTCCGTGAGCACCGCGCCCTCCTT
The DNA here is from genome assembly GCA_946482625.1 of uncultured Opitutaceae bacterium. Next base: position 29,271 of record CAMLSH010000003.1, on the reverse strand, counting down.
TTCCGCGTAGAGGATGAGCACCGGCGCTGTGCAGAGCGGCAGCAACGCCTGCGAGAAATATGCGCACGGCGCCTCCATCTGCCGCAGCGCCGCCATACGCTCGTAAGCGCCGGTCGCATCGATGGCCTGGATGGTGCCGATGACCGAGGCCCGCAACTGCCGGAGTTCGTCCCGAGTCATGAGCGCCCGAAGCGATTCCTTATTCTGCGCGCCCGCCTCGAACATCTTCGTGAAAATCGCGCGCGACTTCTCGATATGTCCGGGCTGGATACGAGCCTCGTGATCGACGTAGGGCTTCACCGCGCGGCCAAGCAACGTCGAGGGTTTCACCTCACCCGTTGTCAGCAAATCCTCCACGCATGCGACGGGACTGATCAGCACGAGTCCGCCCACCGCGTTGCGCCGCCCCGCCCGACGTGCGCGCTTCAACCACTCCAGCACGAGCCCCGCGCCGAAACTCACCGCGAAAATCACCGGCGCGCGCCCATGTTTCTCCGTCAGCTCCGTCACCAGATCGTCGAGCTGCGCGAAGATCAGCTCCGCGGAAAATCCGAGTCGCGGGTAGTTGAAATAGAAAACGCTGCCGTGCTTCAGCAGGAAGCCGCGCATCAGAAAAACCTGCTCGGTCGCATCCGGCACGAACCCGCCGAGCACGATGGTCGGCGTCAGCCCACTGCGCACTTCGTGCAGGATCTCCGCGCCCTGATGTGGGCCAGCCTTGCCGCTCGCGAGCACCGTTTGTTGTGCGCGGTAAACGCCCGGTGTGAACAACAGAGGACGCGGCGGACGCAGCTTGTAGCCGGTCGTGCGGATCAGCGTGCGCAGCGGTTGCGTCGGCGACATGCGGCCAAACGCACTGAAAAACGAAAGAGCGGGAGCGAAGGAGTTCGCGGACATAAAGCGGGAGACGTTCCGGTATGCGGCTCGTTTCTACTCGCGCGCAAAGACAAAGCCCCGGCGTCACCGCGGTTTCACCGCCGCGGCACGCAGCCGTCACAAAACTCCGGGTGGAACGCGCCGTCCCGCCGCGTTGCCCGCCAGCGCCAGCCAAATGCCGTCGTTTCGCCCGACACGTTTGAACAACGCGGAAGCGACCGCACGTTCCACCCGCGCCCATGACCCGCGACAAACGACTCGCCGCACCACAGGCCCAGCCCTCACTCTTCCGCTGTGTCCCTGCCTCCTGTTATCTACGAAGACGAAACCATGATCGCGTTCGACAAGCCGAGCGGCCTGCTGATCGCGCCCGACCGATGGGACAAGAAACGCGAGAATCTCATGGCGCTCGTCCACGAGAAATACGGCCACGGCGTCGCCAACGTCCACCGCCTCGACGCCGACACCAGCGGCATCCTCCTCTGCGCAAAAACCAAGCCCGCGCTGGATTACCTCAGCGGCCAGTTTCAGAGCAAAACCGTGGGCAAACTTTACCTCGCGCTCTGCGTCGTGCTGCCCGAGGAGCGGTCCATGAAACTCCCGACGCCAGTCGTGCCACGCATGCCTGACGGCAGCCTCCCGGAATTTTTCGCGGTCGATCTCGGCCTCGGTGAAGACGAACACCACCCGGGCCACATGCGCGTCTTCCGCAAGCGCGGCGGCAAACCGAGCCTGACCGAATTTCACGCCCGCGAACGTTTCGGCAAATACGTGCTTCACGAATGCCGCCCGCTCACCGGTCGCACGCACCAGATCCGCGTCCACCTCGCCGCCGTCGGCGCCCCAGTCCTCAACGACCGCTTCTACGGCGATCCCGACGAACTGCTGCTGCTTTCGAACTTGAAGCGCGGATACAAAGGCCGCGGCGACGAGAAGCCCCTGCTTTCACGTCTCGCTCTGCACGCCAGCGAACTCACCGTGAAACACCCGGAAACTCGCGAGCCCATGACGATCCGCGCCGAGACGCCGCATGAGTTTGAGGTCGCGCTCAAGTACCTGCGGAAATTCGCGGCCCGCGTCTGAGGTGGAGCGCGCACTCCGAGCGCGCTGTGCGATGCCGCCCCGCGACATCGTCTTTTATTCTCACTCGATATCAAACAACGCGCCGGGACGGCGCGCTCCACCTTCCGTCGATCCGCTTTACGGCGAAAACTGAAACGGTATCCGCACACGAACATCCACCGCCTGCCCGCCACGTGTCGGCGGATCGAACACCCAGAGCGACGCCGCGATCACCGCCGCCCGGCCGAACGATTCTTGCGACGCCTTCACCGCGTACGGCAACCGCACGCGACCCTCCCGATCGATGATAAACTCCACCTCGGCTGTGCCCTTCGCCGCCTCCGCGCGCAAAGCCGCTGGATAAACCGGCGCCACCCGCCAGAGCGGCTTCAGCGGCGCATCCAATCCTTTCGCCGTCCCGACAACTCCACCGGCGCGCAGCAGCCGGATAAGACGATCTTCCGGCGTCTCTCCCTCAGCCGGCTCAGTTGCCGGTTGTTTGAACGCATACTTCCAGCGGAGCGGAACGGCTACGGTGCGCCCGTCCTTCATGGCCGGTTTAAAGGTCCCCGCCACCAGCGTATCCATTAAAACCTGCCCAAACTCCGGCGCGCTCGCCGAGACCAGCTGCAGGTTTTCGGGATTACCACGCTCATCCACGTTAAATTCGACCACCGCTTCGCCTTCGATCCCCGCCAACGCCGCACCTCGCGGGTAGACCGGATCGGGCACATCCCAGAGGACGGGCGCGCGATCGCATAGATCCCGTTGCCGCTGGTCTTGGGCGAGACGCACCTCAAACCCGTTTACCTCCAGGTGCGGCTTCGTGATCTCGTCGATCTTCGCCACAAAGGGGTCGAATTCCATCGGTGAAACGATCTTCGCCGCCACCGCGAGATCGCCCTGCTTCGCCGGCGCAAAAGTCATCGTCTTCGCCGCCTCCAGTACCGGGCGCGCAAACCCCGGATGACTCACGCCCAACAATCTCAGGCCGCTGATGCTGCCATCCGGCTCGACGACAAAGCCCACCACTCCTTTGCCGCCGATCTGGCGGAAGAGCAGATCCGCCGGGTATTCGGGATTCGGTGACGACTCGGCCTTCGCGTCGGTCTTGGGCAGAGGCTGCGGGGTCGATTCCTGAGGCGGGACCAACCCGTGTTTCTTTTCGGGCAGCCGGAAGTTCAACCGCACACCCATACCCATCGCCGCATGCACGCCCTCGTTTACGCCAGGATCGAAGGTCCATTGCTTCACTGACTCAACTGCTGCCGCTTCGAAACGCGCGTCCGATGATTTGGCCGCGCGCACTGCGCTCACGGCACCTTTTTCATCGACGATGAAATGCACCATCACGTTGCCCGTCACGCCCGCCGCTTTCAGGTCGGCCGGATAAACCGGCGGCACCCAAGTTTTCACCATCGGATCGCTTTCAGGCAGCGCGGATGCCGCGGGCACCGCTCCATCCGCGACGGGCGCCTGCCCGTGCGACCATACCGCAGCCAGACTGAAAAACGCCACTCCTGCCACCACGCCAAATTTGATTTTCATGCGTGCGGCGATGGATGCCCACGAGAATCCATGACGTCAATCCGCGTGGAGCAGCCGCTGCGTAGAGGCGTAGATTGACCTGCGCCGATCGTCCGCCACCGTGCGGAAAATACCGCGCCCATGAAAATCGCCTTCACGCAAAAGGAGTACGCCCGCCTGCTCGAGATGAGCTACATCGCAACCTGGGTCGCCGCCTCGCACGACGAAAACAGCCCCGCCGCCCGGCGCTATGCAGAGCTGGAACAAAAACTCCTCGCCGCCGCCACGCCCATGGGCTGCGCCGACTACGTGGACGGATCGCCCGAAGACGGTGGGGAGCTGTTTCCGTCGCGCAAACTCGAAGAAGAATCGCCGGCGGCAAAAGCCATCGATGCGTTTGAGGAGGCGTCGTTCTGGGACGAACTCGCCTCCCGCCTCGCCGAGCGCGACTACACGCGCGAACTGCTGAAAACGCCGCTGCCGCCGGATATGGGCGAGGAGGCGCGCCGCGAGCATCTCATCAAACGCGTCGGCGAGCTGGAGGAGAAATACTGGGCTGAATTCGAGAAAAACGGGTTGGACAACTTTCTGGTGCTTTTCGGCACCGACCGGCTGTCGTGATTTCACCGCGCATGACGCTGAAAGAACGCATCGCCCGCGAAAACATCACCCTGCGCTCGCTGCCATGGGGATTTCTCGTGGTCGCGCTCGCATCGACCGCGTCGATCCTCATGCCCGCGTGGCGCGAGACGTTGCTCTACAATCGCACGGGCATCGAGGACGGGCAGGCTTGGCGGTTGTGGACGGGCAACATCGTTCACTTCGGCTGGCTGCACTTCGTCGCCGACACCGGGCTATGGCTGATCGTCGGCTGGTTTGTGGAGCGGGCACATCCGCTGGCGGCGCGCGTGAGCATCCCGCTCATGGCGCTCGCGGTGACGGGGGCGGTTTACTATTTCGATCCGGAGATGATCCGGTACGGCGGACTCTCGGGTATGAACGTCGGGTTCCTCGTCTTCCTCGCGCTGACCGGCTGGCAGAAATCGTGGAAGGACTGGTTCTGGCCCGCGATCCTCGGTATCCACGTGCTGGAGCTGATCCTCGAATCGACCTGGGGCCACGGCGCGATCGAGTTCGATACGCCGGGCATCCGTGTGGCGACCATCGCGCACATCGGCGGCATCGTCTTCGGCGTGGCGTTGTGGATCTGCATTAACGTCCGGCGGAAGCGGGCACGGACAACATCACCGGAAGCGTGACGGTTTAAGGATCGATGTAGGCGTGGTGCCCTCACCCCGCACCCACATCAAAACCGGAACCCGCGAGGTGCGGGGTGATGGCACCAAGCCTACCAAAGGAACGGTCCACGGACCGGCGGCGCGTGATCGCACGCGCCGTGCAGAGGAGTGCGAGCGCGCCGAGGAACCAGGCGGACGAAGAGCCACCGCCGTCCACCTTGAGCTGCATGTCGGTCGGCGTGACGGGGATCGCGTTGAGCGTGATCGTGAGGGGACGGCTCACGACCATGTCGCCAGTGCTCATGACGATGGCGGCGGTGTACACGCCCACATCGCTTTCACCGGCGGAGCCGACGTTGTAGGTCGCAAAGGTCGCGCCGGGGATGGCGACGTTGTTGCGGCGCCATTGATAGGTCGCCGGTGTGAAGCCGGTCGGGATCGCGTTGATCGCGAAGGCGGTGCCCGGCGTCACAGGAGCGCCGGGTCCGGTGAGCGTCGCGGTACCGGTCGTATCATCGGTGTAGTTGGCGCCGGCGTTGTTGCCTGCGTTGGCGGTGACGACCGTGGTCACGTCGGAGACGGGCAGCGCTTCGTAGGAGTACGATGGCGTGAAGACTTGATCGAGTTCGGCGTACGGCGCGGTGCCGGTCGTGCCGGTATAGGTGTTGCCGATGGCGAGGATGCGGCCGATAGGCAGCGCGGTGTTCACGTGGCGGCGGGTAAGCGGGCTCGCGACGCCGGTGTACACATTGCGTTCGCTGAGGAGCTGCGCGTGATCGAGCGCCTCGGTGCCGGTCGTGTTGTCGGGCGTGTTGAACACGTTGTTATAGAAGTGAACGTGGCCGTAGGTCGCGACCGGCATGTTTTGCGTGACGCCCGCGCCCCAGAGGTTGTGGTGGAGCGAGACGCGGATCGGCGCGGTTTCGGTTGCGGTATTTCCGATGACGACGCCCGAACCGGTGGTCAGCGCGCCGGTCGTGTTATAGAACTCGCTCCAGGACACCGTCACGTTGTCCGCGCCGCTCGAGATCTTAAGCGCGTGTTGGCCGGCATCGAAGAACGAGCAGTGCGTGATGAAGACATTGCGCGCGCCGGCGAGGGTGACGGCATTGTTGGCATCACTGATCACCGCGAGCGACGAGGCGGGGTTGGTGAGGTTGAGCCCGCGGACGATGACATTGGTCGTGCCGGTCGGGAGCAGGAGGTTGCCGACGAGCGTGGCGCTGGCGTCGGCGCCCTGGATCGTCTTGTTAGACCTGACGGCAACAGGAGTGCCCAGGTTTAGGATACCGACGACGGTGATGACCTTGAGGTCCGTGGACTCGGCATGGGTGCGGAAGTCGGCGGCGGTCGTCACGGTGACGGATTGCGAGCCGGTGCCCGCGCCGCCGGTGACGGAACCGGCGAAGCCATCGGGCAGCGGCGCGGGATAATTGGCGAGGACGGTGAAGCTGCGGGTGACGTCGGAGGCGGCGGCGTAGACGGCGTTACCCGCTTGCTGCGCAGTGATGGTCACGACGCCGGGAATGCCGGTGAGTGTGACAACATCGCCCGAGAGCGTGGCCGGGCCGCTGACGACGGTGTACGAAACCGGCAGCGAGCTGGTCGCGGTCGCACCGAGCGAGAAGGACGGCGCGGCGAACGGACGGTCGGCGGGCGCGGTGAAGGTGATCGTTTGCGCGATCTTGGTGATGTTCGTGACCGTCTGGTCGGCGGTGATGGCGTTGTAGTTGGCATTCCCCGACTGCGTGGCGCGCAGGGTGATGGGGTTGGCGTCGTTGGCGGTGAACGATGTGCCGGTGACCGTGCCGTTGCCGCTGACGACTGAGAAGGTGGAGGGGAGGCCGCTGGTCGCTGTCGCGCTGAGCGTGACGGGCGTGCCGACGGTGATCGCGCCGACGGGCGTGAACGTGAGCGCTTGGTCCGCCTTGGCGACGACGAGCGTGCCGGTGGCGGTGCCCTCGTAGTTGGTGTCGTTGACGGTCGCGACGACCGCGTAGCTGCCTGCGCCGGTGGGCGCGGTGGCACTGCCGTCGTAGGTGAACGCGACGGTGAGGCCGGCTGGCGCGGTCGTGGCGGTGGCGGATTTCGCGGCGCCGTCGTAGGTTTGCGCGAGGCTGCCGAGGGTGACGGTGGCGGGCGCTTTGTTGACGGCGATGATGGCGGCGGCGCTCGTGGTCACGTTACCGGCGAGGTCGGTGATCTGGACTGTATAGCTGCCGTCGAAGCCGGTCATTGCGATGGCCGAGTGCGTGATGGAGGCAGTCGTAGAGCCGGTGCGGTTGGCGGAATCGGTGAGCGCGGTGGCGCCACGATACCATTGGTAGGCGCGTGTGGTCGCATCGGTTGCGACAACCGTCAGCGTGAAGGAGCTGCCGTAGACATGGGTGCCGCCGGTTGGCTGCGTGGTGATTACGGGCGCAGTGGTGTCGATGGTGACAGGGAAGTCGGCCGAGACGGTGCTGGCATTGCCCGCGGTGTCGCTGGCGAAGGCGGTGAAGAGATACGCGCCGTCTGGCAGCGTGGTGGCAGTGTAGTCAAAACTCCATACGCCGGTGCCGTTGGCCGTGGTCGTGCCGATGACGCCCGCGCCGCTGCGGGAGAGCGTGACGGTGACGTTGGCATCGGCCGTGCCGGCGAAGAGCAGCGTGTTGTCGCTGGTGATGCCGTCGGTCGTGATCGCGCCAGTGTCGGTGCTGAGGGCAACGATGACGGGCGCAGAGGGCGTGTCAGTGTCGATCTCGACGAGGAAGGCAGCGGAGGCGGGGCTTGTGTTGCCCGCAGTGTCCGTCGTGGTCGCGGTAAAGGTGTGCGTGCCTGCGGCGAGCGTGGTCAAGGTGTAGTCGAAGCTCCACGCACCGAGGCTGTCAGCGGTGGCAGTTCCGATCTGAGCGGCGTTGCGGAAGACCGTGACGGTTTCATTCGCCGCGCCGGTGCCGGAGAGGACGAGTGTGGTGTCGCCGGTAATCTGGTCGGTGGCGCTTGCGCCGGTGTCGTTCGTAATCGCGGTGAGCGCGGGAGCGGCCGCGGCGGTGGTGTCGATGGTGAGGCTCAGGGCTGCCGAGGCTGCGCCGGTTTGAGGGACAGCGTCGGTAGCGCGGGCGGTGATGCTGTAGGTGCCATCGGCGAGCGCGGTGCCGAGGGTGATCGACCAGTTGCCACTGCCGTTGGCGGTGGTGGTGCCGAGCGAGGTGGAGCCGCCGCGGAAAAGCTCCACGGTGCTGTTTGCCTCGGCCGTGCCGGTGAAGGTCGGCGTGGTGACGCTGGTGATGTTGTCGGTGCTGCTCGTGCCGGAGTCGCTCGCGGTGGCAAGGTCGGGCGTCGAGGGCGCGGCGGGGGCGACATCGTCAACGACAGTGAGCGAGAAGTTCTTTTCGAAGAAGAGGCCGCCGCCATCGGTCGTGCGGATGCGCACGGACATGGGTCCGGCGGCAAGGGCGGCGGCGTCATTGGCGCGAAGGCTGGCGCCGGAGATGTTGAACAAGGCGTTCTGAACATCGCCCGCGCCCGGAACGAGCGTGTAGGCGAACGCGCTGTGATCGGCATCGACTGACGAGAACGCGCCGACGACGGCGTTGGTGCCGCCGGAATGGTTCACCGTGGAGTTGGAAATGGAGACAAAGGTGGGCGTGTCGTTGGTGGCGGCGACGCTGACGGTCTTGGTGGCGGCGGCGGCGGGGAGCGCGCCGTCGTCGACGGCGAAGCTGAGCGTGCGCGCGCCGGTGTCGGGCGTGTCGCTGCTATTTCCATACGTCACGGCGCGGAGCGCGGCCTGCCACTGGGCGAGCGTCGCGGTGGCACCGGACGAGGTGAGCGTGAGGACGCCACCGGTGTTGGTGGCGACGGCGATGTTGCCCATGGTGCTGCCGTCGTTGGTGAAGGCCAGGAGGTCCTGGGCGCTCTGGTAATTGGCGGTGATGCTGACCGTGGCGCTGGCGAGCGTGGCGTTATCGACGTCCGCGAGCGTGAGGCCTGAATCGATGACGACCGGAGTCGAGCTGGCGCCGTCGGCTTCGACGAAGGCGGTGGTGCCGCCGCTGGTCGTGACGGTCGGCGCATCGTTGACCGCGCTGAGGGCGACGGTGGCGGCCACTGCGAGTGAGGTGATGTCCACGCCGCCATTGGCGGTGCCGCCGTTGTCGGTGATCGAGGTGAGCGTGATCGCGCGGCTCGTGGTGCCAGGCGCGGTGCTGCTGTTGCGGTAGCTCAGGCCGTCGATGGCGGTCTGGGTATTCGCGGTGCTGAGACCTCCGGCTTTGGTGAAGGTGACGGTGGCCGTGGTGGCGGCGACGCTGACGGAGTAGTCGATCGCGTTGCCGCCCGTGGTGGTGCCGCTGGTGCCATTGGTGAGGGCGATGTCGGTGCCGTCGGCGCGGAGGATTTCGCTGCTGCCGTTAGCGAGATTGGTGACGGTCAGTGTGAAGCCGGTGATGGTCTGGCCGGTTTCGACGGTGCTGATGCTGATGGTACTGAAGAGATCCACGGCGGAGCCGCCTTCGGTGTAGGTCGGTGTGCCGCCGGTGGCGGTGAGCGTGGGGGCGTCGTTGACGGCGGTGACGCTGACCGTGGTGCTCGCGGACGCGCCGCCACCATCCCCATCGCTGACACTGACGGTAACGGTCCGTGCCGACGTGTCGGGTTGGGTGGTGTTGCTGTTACGATAAGCCAGCGCGCGGATCAAAGTCGTGACGCGGGCCGGAGTGGCGCCGGCATTCAAGGTGACGATCAGATCGTCGGTGCCTGAGCCCGTGCCGCTCGCGGCGATCGTGCCGACCGAAATGCCGCCGACAGACACAATGCTGCCGACATTGGTGAGCGCGGAAAGTGAAACGGTACCGCTGGTGTCGATGCCGAGAACATCCTCGGTGGATTGCTTGTTCGCGGTGATCGAGGCGGTGACGTTGCCGCCGTTAAAGTCGGCCGAGTCGATGTCCGTGATGCTGGCCGCGGTACCTCCATCGAGCAGCACCAGACTGGCGTCCTCGGCATAGCCAGCGCTGTCGCCATTCAAATTGGAGATGACGGGGGCGTCGTTGGTCGGCGCGGTCAGGGTGACGTCGTTGCCGGTGGCTCCGATGTAGCTGGCGGTGAGCACGGTGCTATTTCCGCCCGCGGTCACGGTCGCACTTTCGCTAAGGCCGCTGAAAGTGCCGGTCACGGCGTCAGCCGCGTCGTTGACGATGATGGTGTACGTGTCACCGGAGCCCGGTGTGTATCCATGGGTTGCCGACAAACTGGCGCCGGAAACATCGACTGCGCCATTGACGATGACCTGGTCGTAACCGGTGCCTGCGGTGGCACTGTTGATCTCGACCGCGAGCGTGCTTCCCGAGGCCATCGTGAGGTCGCCATTGATGGTGAGCGTGCCAGGGCTGTTGCCCGGCGACAGGGTGCCGCCGCTGTTGACCGTTACATTGCTGGAAATGCTGCCGCTGCCGCCGACGGTGGCGGCCGATGCGACCGTGGTGCCCGATGTCGCAGACAGAGCGCCGTTCACGAGCAGGGTGCCTGCATTGACGTTGGTGGCGCCGCTGTAGCTGTCGGTTCCCGATAGCGTCAGTGTGGAAGCACCAGTCTTGGTGAGCCCACCTGCGCCGGTGATGTTGCCGGACAGAGTAGTGTTGGCCGAGGTGTTGACGGTGGCCGTGCCGCCGCTCAGCGCGATGGCATTGTCGATGGTAGTGGCGCCGGTTACCGCGAGCGTGGTGCCGGTCGCCAGCGTCAGGGCACCGCTGCCGATGTGGCTGTCCGAACCGATGCTCAGGCTGCCACTGCTGATGGTGGTGCTGCCGTCATAGCTGGCCGTGCCACTCAGGGCCAGCGCGCCAGTCCCTTGCTTGGTCAGGCTGTAGCTGCTTGCACCGTCCGTGATGCCACCGCTGAACGTAAGGTCGCCATCCTGGACGATAGTGGTGTTGCCCGTCAGCGTGACCTGTCCGCTGATGGTGCTGTTGCCAGAGGGAGCGTAAATGGCGCCGTTGCCCGCCGTCCCCGTGCCGGCCAGATTCAGAGCCTCGGCGAGCGAAAAACTGCCGCTGAGGTAAAGCGTGGCCCCGCTGGCCACCGTGGTGCCGCCGGCCGTGGTGCCGAGTGAGCTGGTGTTGTTCGCCAGCAGGTAGCCGGCGTTGACGAAGGTGGTGCCGGTGTAGGTATTGGTGTTGGTGAGCTGCAGCGAGAGGGAGCCGGTTTTCGTGAGGTCGCCCGCGCCGCTGATGACGCCGCTTGCGATGGCGTTGCCACCGCTGTTGATCGTCGAGCTGGCGGCCAGGTTGATGTTGTTGTCGAAGACGGTGGGACCATCGAGCGACAGAGTACCGCCATTCAATGTGAGCGTGCCGGCGGCCATCTGGTCGTCGTCTGAGATACTCACCGTGCCAGCCGAGATCGTCATGCCGCCGCTCAGGGTGGATTCGTTGCCGGTGTTCGACAGTGTGAACGTGCCGCTGCCGGTCTTGACCATGCCGTTGCTGCCGCTGATGGGGCCACTGAAGGTGGTGCTGCTGTTGTTGCCACCCGTGGTGAGCGTGTTGGCCCCGAGCGTGGCCGTGCCGGCGCCGGCCAGCGAGCCGATGGTCTCGGACGCCGAGAGGACGAGGAACGCGCCGGAGGCGACACTGACGGCACTGGCGTTGCCAATGGCATCGCCGTTTTGCGCGTCGATCGCACCGGCTGAAATGGTCGTTGAACCGGTGTTACTGTTGGTGCCGGAGAGGGTGAGCGTGCCCGCGCCCGTCTTGGTGATGCCGCCACCCGTGCCGCTGATATTGCCGCTGTAACTGGTGCTGGTGTTGTCCCCGCCGGTGGTGAGCGTGTTGGCGCCCAGCACGACACTGCCCGCGCCCGCGAGAGAGCCGATCGTTTCGGATGACGACAGCGTAAGCGTGGTGCCGGAGGACATCGTGACCGCGCTGTTGTTGTCGATGGCCGCGCCGTTGCTCAGGGTCAGACCGCCTGCAGACACGGTCACATTGCCGGTGAAACTGTTGCTGCCAGACAGCGTCACAGTGCCGGCGCCGGTCTTGTTCAGCCCGCCCGCGCCGCTGATGGCACCGCTCAAGGTGACCGCGTTGGCGGCCTGAACGGTGGTATTGCCGGAGAGCAGGATGGCGTTGTCGATGGTGGTCGCGCCGCTGATCACGAGGGTCGAGCCCGTCGCCTGAGTGATGGTGCCGCTGCCGAAGCCGCCGTCGCTGGCGACCGACAGCGTGCCGCCGGATACCGTGGTGGTACCGGCATAGCTGTTGGTGCCCGATAACGTCAGGGAGCTGGAGCCGGTTTTAGCCAGGCTGCCCGCGCCGCCGATGTTGCCGGAGAGGGTTGCGTCGGCCGTGGTGTTGATCGTGGCGGCGCCTGAGAGGGTGATGGCGTTGTCGATGGTCGTCGCGCCAGTGATCGCGAGGGTGGTTCCCGCCGCCAGTGTAATGCCGCCGCTGCCGAGGTTGCTGTCGGATGCGACGCTCAACGTACCGGCGCTGACCGTCGTGGTGCCGCTATAGGTGTTGGTGTTGGTCAGCGTGAGCGTGGAAGCGCCGGTCTTGGCGAGGTTGAAGCCGCCGCTGATAACGCCGGACAAGGTGGCGTTCGCTGAGTTGCTGACGGTGGCGTTACCGCTCAGCGCGATGGCGTTGTCGATATTGGTCGCACCGGTCACTTCCAGCGTGCTGCCGCTGGCCAGTGTCACCGTGCCGCTGCCGAGGTTGGCGTCGCTGGCAACGCTCAGCGTACCTGCGCTGACGGTCGTGCCTGCGTAGGTATTGGTGTTGGACAGCGTCAGTGTCGACGCCCCCGCCTTGGTCAGGGTGTTGGCACCGCTGATCACGCCGGACAGGGTGGCGTTGGCCGACGTGCTGACCGTGGCGTTGCCGGTTAGCGCGATGGCGTTGTCGATGGTGGTCGCGCCGGTGATGGCGAGCGTGCTGCCACTGGCCAGCGTCACCGCGCCACTGCCGAGGTTGGCATCGCTGGCCACACTCAGGGTGCCGGCGGTGACGGTGGTGGCTGCATAGGTATTGGAGCCCGACAGCGTCAGCGTCGAGGCCCCGGACTTGCTCAGGGTGTTGGCACCGCTGATGACGCCGGACAGGGTGGCATCGGCCGAATTGCTGACGGTGGCATCGCCGCTCAGCGCGATGGCGTTGTCGATGGTGGTCGCGCCGGTGATGCCCAGTGTGGCCCCCGATGCCAGCGTGACGGTGTTGCTGCCCAGATTGCTGTCGCTGGCCACCGACAGGGTACCGGCCGACACGGTGGTCGTGCCGCTGTAGGTATTGGTGCCCAACAACGTCAGGGTGCCGCTGCCCTGTTTTACCAGATTGCCAGTGCCGGAGACGACGCCCGAAACAGTAGTGGTGGTGTTGTCGCCACCAACGCTGAGGGTGAAGCTGCCGAGGTTGATGGTGGCAGTGGCACTGTTGCTGCCCAGGCTGCCAACCGTCTGGTCCGATAACAGTGTGATCACGCTATTGCCATTAGCGCGCAAATAACTGCTGCTGGAAACCGAGGCATCGCCATTCAGTCTTAACGAGCCGAAATTCAGCGCAGTCGTGCTACCGGTGTAGGTGTTGGTACCCGACAGGGTCAGCGCGAAAGTCGCCGCCCCACTCTGGCTGACGCTCAGGCCACCCGTACCGCTGATGCTGCCGGAGAAGGTGGTATCGGCCGTGATGGTGCTGGTGAGCGTATTGCCGCCAAGCGTTATGGCTCCGGCACCGGACAGGTTGCCAATAACTTCATTGGTGGACAGCGCCAGCGTCGCGCCACCGGCCACCGTAACACTGCTGTTGCCGGAAATGGCATCGCCGCCGCTGACGGTCAGGGTGCCGGCGGAGATAGTGGTAGCGCCGCTCCAGGCGTTGACGGCGGACAGGGTCAGGCCGCCCGCCCCCGCTTTGGTCAGCGCGCCGCTGCCAGTGATGGCGCTGGTTATGCTGGCGGTATCGCTGGTGCCGTTGGTGAAAGTCTGCGTGGTGGCTGCACCGAGGGTGATCGTGCCGCTGGTGAGCGACATGCCGCTGGCGGCGTCCATGTCCAGGGTGAGGCTCTCGTTGAGGCTAACGCTGTTGATCGTCAGCGCAGTGGCGGCCAGCGAGCTGTTGAACACGATGGTCTGGCTGCCCGTGACATCGGCCGCCGCAATCGCCACCGCCTCGCTGAAGCTCACGCCGTTGGTGACGTCGATGCTCGCAGTGTCGGTCGTGTTGGTGACGTAGATAGAGTCGGTGGTGACGGTGACATCGGCGGTCGTGCTCGTATTGCCGTCGCTCACTGTGAAGCGAACGGTGGCATCGCCCGACGGCGTGTCGTTGCGGTAGGTGATGCGTCGGGCGATGTCGTTGACGAGGGCGGTAGTAGCGGCCGTTCCACTACTGGTGAAGGAGATGGTCAACACGCCACCGGTGTTGGTGAAGGTAGCGAAGGTGAGGCCGCCCGATTGCAGGTTGCTGCCGCTGACGGTGAAAAGTGCGCCGGACGTGTTGAATCCCAGGGTATCGGCGGAGATGGCGGTGCCGGAGCGCTGCACGGCGAGGCTGCCGCCCGACCAGTTGCCGTTGCCGGCGTTGAGCACGCCAAAATCGGAGTCGGTGAGCGAAGCGTTGGCGCTGGCGTCGAGGACGACCGTGTTGCCAACCCCGGCCCAAGCGACGCTGTCGCCGTTGAGGTTGGCGATGGCAGGGGTGGCGTTGGGGATGTAGTTGGTGTTGGTAGTACCTCCACCTGTTGTGTGTATCTGCGAGGCGGCAGCGCCCACCGCACCGTTACTGCTGCCGACTTTGGTTGCCTGACCTCCGGCTCCCGCACCGCCGGTGTTGGCTGTGGCCAGCGTGACGTTGGTGCTCGAGTCGAGCTGTACAAGGCCTCCGGCGTTCCAGATAGCGCCGATGCCGGCGCCGCCCGCGCCGCCATTGCCTGGACTGGCAGCGCCTGGAGCAGTCCCGCCACCTCCACCGCCGCCTGCTCCTATGTTATTGGTAATAGAGCTGCCCGTAATCGTGATAGTTCCTGTATTGTATATACCGCCGGCGGCATTGCCCCCGCGACCACCCGCGAAACTGTAACCTGAGCCGCCGCCGCCGCCGCCGATGCTGATCGAACCGTTGTTGGCGGTGCCACCGTTGCCGCCATTTGTATAGCCACCACCATAGGTTGCCCCTGTCCCGCCGGTGGTCGAGCCTCCCCCGCCTCCCATATTGGAATAACCTGCTCCAGCGCCTCCCACACCAGCGGAAGCGGAACCAGCGCTAAAGCCTTGAGCCGTCCCGCCAGCTCCGCCGAATGTCGTTCCGAAGCCACCGCCACCGCCACCCGCGCCTCCACCACCGGAGCCACCGCCCTGTTGGCCACCACCACCGCCACCACCACCCGCTGCCTTGCCGCCCGTGATGGTGCCGCCTGTGATGGTCAGCGTGCCCGCGTTCCGGATATTGGCGCCCAGCGCATCGCCGCCGGCGAGTCCGGCGCCATTGCCGGGAGTGTTGCCGCCATTTCCGGTCAAAAATCCATTGGTGATCGTCAGATTATCGATGGCCACATTGCCGGCCGTGACATCGAGCACACGCGCCAGATTGTTACCGCTGAGCGTAAAGCCTCCACCCACAATGGTCATAGTCTGGCCATCCGTGACGTTGATCGTGATGGCATCCGCCGCCGACGCGAAGGTCATGCTGCCCGTGATCGTGATGGTATCTGCCAAGCCATCGGTATTACCGGTGGCTATAGCCGCTTTGAGCTGCGCGACGGTGCTGACGCTGGCCGTATGCAGTACGTAGTCGTACTCCGCCATCGCCTGGGCGTTGAATGGCGCCGCGACGTCGATGCTGCCAGTGACGATTTCCAGATCCCAGTTGCCGCCTTTATGGCTGTTGCCGGTGAGATCGCTTGAGGCCGCAATGTCGGCGCCCGTGAGGGCTGACAGTGTATCCAGAAACTTCTGGCCGTCGGCGCCCGCGCCGGTGCCGCAGCCGTAGAGGAGGATGTCCCCGTTTTTGGTGAGCGCGCGGCCGAGTTGCTGGAGTTGCGCGGCGCGCGACTGGAGATCGGCGACGGTAGAGCGGTGGCCGTTGAGGATCAGCGCGCCGGCTTCGCCGTGGGAAACCAAGTGGATCGCACCGAGGCCGTGGAATTTTTCCACCTGCTGCGCCATGAATTCCCACGAATCCACGCCAGCAGGTATGCAGACGACCGTCGCATCTTTCGGTGCGGCGAGCCAGAACGCACCGGGATCGGCCACGCCGGCATCGATGAAAAACAATTCGCCGCGCGAGTGTGCCGGAGCAGCGGGAAGCTCTAGCGGAGCGGGGCCGCCTTCGCCGAGCCAGCCACCTTGCGGTTCGTGCGACGTGCGCGAGGACTTCGCGAGCAACGTGTCGGGCCGCAGACTGTAGATCGTCGAGGTGAGCGCGAGACCGACGCGGATCAGGCGCTTGGGCATCGAGCGGGTGCGGAGGAACGTCAGGAGGTCGTTGGACGTGGACATGTCAGGAAGCGGTTGCGGACATTACAGGGGCTGGGGTTGGGGCGGGCTGGGCGTTGATCACGCTCGCGACGCTTCCTTCGGCGTTTTTCCAGAAATCGAGCTGGCTGTATTGCTTGAAAAGATCGGGCGGTAGAACGGTCGCGCGCGGCCGCAAGGCGACCTTGCGCTTGATCTCGTGGAGACCGTGCATGCCGAGACGCGCATCGAAGCCGGGCTCTTGATAATCGAGATTCTCGAAGTCGTGGGCGAAGGTCGGCTCGCCGAGGAACTGATAGACCAGCGGCATCACCTTCGCCGGGGCCTGCGCGAGCAGGTCGTAGTCGATGACGAGCATGTTGCGTGCTTCGGGACTGTAGAACGCCTCCTTCAACGCGTAGTACGGAAATCCCACCAGGCGGTCACGGCCCGCGAGCGTTTCGACGCGGTGATAGATCGTGTCGCTCTCGGCGGGGCCGTTGAAAAGCTTCGACGGGCTCAGCGAGTTTTTGCGCACGAGCCGCTCGATGCTGTCCATGATCCAGGCGACATGGCGGACGGTGCAGATCACTTTGGCCTCGGGGAAAAGCTTCATGAGCAACGGCATGCGCGCGCACCACAGACGGTTCGTATCCACGATGATCTCCCTGGTGTTGTCCTGATAATAGAGATCGAAAATCCCGCGCAGCATGCGTTCGCGGTGCTTATCCTCGATGAACTCGGCGAACTCGTTGTTCAGCCCCATTGTATTGTGGAGCGACGTGAACAAGGAGCCGACCGGGCTCGTCATGGCTGCGTGGACGCGGGGGTTTTGGCGCAAAATAGCAGCCAGCAAGGTCGAGCCGCTGCGCGGCAGCCCAGAGATGAAGTGGAAGGTTTTGGGCATGCCCGGTGAAGCGATGAGGTGATGCTAGAAATCTAGGTAATCGTCCCCAGCGATGCCTGCTGAAGGGCCACAACGCATATTTTGTCGATAAAAGGCCGCGCCCGGTGACAACCGAGTGCGTCATCTGATAGAGCGATGGCGGCGATTCGCACGAGTGGGGGTAACTCAGGAGCGTGGAAAGCGTGCCGATCAAAATCCGCGTGGTGGGGCACAGCGGGACAGAGGGTGTGCGGCGGACGAAAGAAAAGCCCCAAAACATGCCAATAAAAAGAATCTCAACGCAAGTCGCCTACTCCAGCTCCGGCGCTCATGCCCTATTCACCACCTCCCGTCTTACACGAGCCTCAGTTGCATGTCTCGTCTCACATGAGAGTCGGCATCGACGCGCAGGTTGCCGTCATCTGCTCCGGCCAGCCCTCTTTTCTTGAGGCGTCGCCGCCGTCTGTTCGCATCGCCTGTGATGGCGCGAATTCGCTGCCCGGCTCGAACGGAGCCGTCCCCGTTTACACGCCTAAAAAAGGTCGGCCTTCCGAAGGCTCGACCGCCTTGATCACGCCAGCGAACGCCAAACCGTTTCGGCCCGGCCGGGTTTCGCCCCGTGCCACTTCAACGGTTCACCGCGAGATACTTGATGATCGCTTGGGACCGCGACCGGACCTGCAGCTTTCCGTAGATATGGCGGATGTGCGTGTTCACCGTGGGCACACTGACGCCGAGCGACTCGGCGATCTCTTTGTAGAGATAACCTTTGCTCAGCAGATCGAGGACAGCCTGCTCACGCGGCGAGAGCGCGACCAGGTTTTCCGCGGGCGCGGCCGGGCGGGAAAACGACTGAACGACTTTGCGTGCGATCCCATTGCTCATCGGCGACCCGCCGGCAAGCACTTGGGCGATCGCTTCCAGCAGCTCAATCCGACGCGCGTTTTTCAACAGATAGCCCGAGGCGCCGGCGGCAAGCGCGGCGAAGATGTGATCGTTGTCCTCGTAGACCGTGAGCATTAAAAATTGCGTGTCCGGCATGTCCGGCTTCAAGCGGCGGACGACCTCAACGCCGGTGGAATCCGGCAGATTGATGTCCACCAAAACAACGTCGGGCTTCTCCTTCGGGATCGCTTTGATCGCGGCCGCGCAGCGGTCGTATTGGCTGATCAACTCCAAGTCCGAAGCGCCTGTGACAATATCGGCGAGCAGCAGGAGCGTCTGCCGGTCGTCCTCGATGATGGATACGCGGAATTTCATTCGGAGGCGAGTAAACCGGCTGCCGCACCCGCGGGCTGTTTTTCGATTCTTGTCTTCAAAGGAAATCGCAGGCGGAAGACGACAATCGTCCCGCCTCCCGGACGGTCGGAAATCGAGAAGTCTCCCCCGATCTCATCCATCCGATCTCGCATGTTTTGCAGGCCGTTGCCGGTCGCGATGCGCGCTGTGTCGTCGGACTTCACAGCGCCGGCGCCCGCCAGTCCGCGGCCGTCGTCGGCGATCTCTATCTCCAACGCCAGTTCGTCGACCGCCACGGTGAGCGACACTTCCTTCGCGGCGGCGTGTTTCACCACGTTGTTGAGCGCTTCCTTGCAGCAAAGAAACAGACTGTGCCGCGTCTGGCTGGGCAGCTTCATCGAGGGAACGAAGGCGGGGATATTCAGGCGCCGGCGGATTCCTGCGGTGCTGAGAAATTTCTGGGCGTAGTTGCCGAGATAGGACGCCAGGTTCTCCACATCGTCCCACTTCGGATTCACCGCCCACACGATTTCATCGAGCGAGCGGGTACTGCCGCGAACAGTCTCGGCAATCTGCTCAAGCTCCACGGCCAACACGGGGTTTTTGTGCGCGGTCGATTCAGTGATCAGCCCGATGCGGGTGAGGCTCGCGCCGAGATCGTCGTGGATGTTTCGGGCGATGCGCATGCGTTCGCGTTCGAGCTCTTTGTCCTGTTCCGCCTGGCGGAGGCGCTGACGTAAACGGCGATAGGACCAAACGCGTACTGACACGGTGATGCCCAAGACGAGCAGACAGAAACACGCCGCCTGCGCCCATCCGGTCTGCCACCACGCGGGAACGACATGAAGGGTGAGCAACGGCGGTTGCTCGCTCCAAGTCTCGGCGCCGTCGCTCACTTCCGCTCGCAACGTATAGGTCCCGGGCGGGAGGCGCGG
This sequence comes from uncultured Opitutaceae bacterium, assembly GCA_946482625.1. The sequence continues at coordinate 10,080 of CAMLSH010000003.1, read as the reverse complement.
GTAAGTCGCAACGCGGCCGTTGCCGGCCAACACCCAATCGTTGTCGAAGCCGTCCAGCCGGTGGCGAACGACTGTTTGCTCGGGTATCGACAAAGAAAGTACCGAGAACCGCACCTCTATTTTCCGGACTGTGGACTCGATCTGAAGCTCGCGCGTGTTCAGCTGCACCTCGCCGTCCGCACTGATCTGCGCAACCATCGCAGGGGCGGGGCTGGCGATCTCCGGCGCGAGCGATGGATCGACCCGGACAACGCCTTTCCGCGTGGCGAACCACAGGGTGCCGTCAACCGCTTTGCACGCGGATGGCTGGGTTCGCCCGAGCACCGAAAGCTGCGGCAGGCCGTGATCCTTTCCGAGAAGAACGGCGTGAACGCGGTCCACCTTTCCACTAGCGAAATCGCGTATCTGCACGTCTCTGACGGAAAAAATCCCCCCTCGCGCGGCGAACCAATAACGCCCAGCGTCGTCTCGCAGAATATTCGTCACATCTCCATTCGGGAGTCCCTGCTTGGTGGAAAGCAGGCGCACAGGCTTTCCGGAATCGGTGGGCGGAAGGATGAGAACCCCTTTGCGGGTCGTGCCGATGAGGAGCGTGCCGTCTGGCTCGAACCAGATCGCTTGCAACAGTCCGTAGTCGTCCCGCGGCGGAAGCGGCACGCGCTCGAAGCCGTTCTCGCGACTTCGGAACAGCCGCCCCTCGGCCGCGCCCAGCCAGATCGTCCCAGCGCTGTCCTCGGCGATCACCCGAATTTCGCGGCCGTCGAATCCTTCCGCTGCGCCAAAGGTGGTTATCTCGCCGTCGCGCCAGCGGACGACTTTGTCGGGATCGAGCGCGAACCAGTAGTCGCCGTTTCGCGCAACAAACGTCACCCGCACGGTGCGTGCATAAGCGAGCGGGTGAATCCGGTCCACCGCGTCGGGATTGTTCGCCCGCGAACGGTAAACACCGATACCCGTCGCTATCCACACGCTGCCATCCGGCGCGGGGAAAACGGACTTCGCGCTAAACGCACGCCACGCGGCACGCTTGGAAACGGGATCGACAACGCCATCTCGAATCCGCGCGACGCCTCCGTCGCGATTGGCCAGCCAGATCGATCCCGACGCGTCGGCCGCGACCGAGTGGCTGAAGTCATCGGAGAGGCCGCTGGATTTGTCGTAGAGCCAGAACGTCTTGGTCTTCAGGCGCACGAGGCCTCCGCCATTGGTTCCCACCCAGATGTTTCCGTCGGCGTCTTCCTGAAGTGCAGCGATGTCCGAATGGGAAACCTCCATGCGTATCGAGCGATCGGCGACGACACGGTGAAGCCCCTGCGAGCGCGTGCCGAACCAGAGCGTTCCATGCCGGTCCTCGATGGCGGTTTGCACAAAATGCGCGCCGGTCGTTTCGGCCAGTCGGGCGACCGGCTGGAGCGTGTCTCCCGTCCATTTTAAAACGGTGTCCTGCGTGATCAGCCAGGGCCCACCAGAACGGCTGCTCACGAGCCGAAGCGCGGTCGCAGGCAGGATGACCGGGACCGGCGTCCATCGCTCACCATCGAAGCGGGCGACCTCCTCGCCGATTAAGCTCCAGACGTCCCCGTTTCCATCCGTGACCAAGGCCGGTGGCTTTTTCTTCGCCACGCCGGGCGCCGCCGGGAAAACGCGGCTTCCCGTGCTGTCTTTTCGCAGGAGGGTCCCGTCCTCGCATCCCAACCACAGCGCGCCGTCCGGCGCGGGAAAAACCATCTTAACCGCTTTCCCGTCCAAGGCCATTTCGTGTTGAAACAGAAAGCGCCCAGCCGCGAAAAGCGCGTAGCCGGCCAGGGATTTTCCGTCGGGACTCTCCGCGCCTTCGACCACCGCCGGCGGCGCGATCAGGAAGGAACCTTTCGCCTCTTCACGACCGGCCCGTGCGACCATGCCTCGCAAGTCCACCTCCAGCGGTGTCTTCGCAGCGTCGAATACCGAGCCGTCGAAGCGCGCAAATTTCCCCGCGCCCGCGATCCAAAGATAACCGGCGCTGTCGACGGCCAGGCTGTCGATCTCCTCCGTGGGCATGCCGTCGCTTTCGTGCCACTCGCGCGCTGTGTATTCGAGGGGAGGCGATGCCGGGACTGCGGCGGCTGCAATGGTCAGGACAATGAAGAGCCCGAGCGCGCTTCTAGGGAAAAACATAGGGTAACTGCGGCAAAGGAGCCCTGCCGGAAGAGGGCTCCCGTGGAGAGGGGTGGTCGATGAGCGACGCACCCAAACGAGTTATCCCGACGAATGCCGCTTAAAAATACCCGCATCATCAAAATTAACGATGCCCCCGGCTCTCTTCACCCAGCCCAGAACGGAGCGTCCGAGAAAACCGATGCCGTTACCCGCAAAAGAGATGAGGCCGCAGCCGCAATCGCCGGGTATCATGAGAAGTGACGAGGTGACGGCTTCTCCGCGGCGAGATAGGGTGTTCTCCCCAACCTGTCGGTACGCATTTTCCGTCCGTCTCCGTCCCCCACCATGAAACTCCCCCTTCCCTTAGCCGCGACCCTGCTCGGGCTCGTCCTCCCCGCCATTCCCGCATCGGCCCAAATCATCACCGCGTCCCACGCAGGCCAATACAGCTCTGCCGGCGATTTTGCCGGCGATAATACCAACTACGTGACCGGCGCCTTCGAAGGCGAGTATCGCAGTTTTTTCGTTTTCGATCTGCCGACGTTCTCGCTGCCGATCGTCAGCGCCAAGCTCGACCTCTATAACTTCGGCGGCTCGGACGACATTCCTGCGGGTTTCTATTCGGAAAACCCGTCGGAGACGCTGAGCTTTTTCAACTACAGCGGATCTCTCGCGGCGCTCACGACCGGCGGCAGCGGCCTCACCGGCATCTTCGCCGATCTAGGTTCGGGCTCGCTCTACGGCAGCACGACGGTCGGCGCAGGCGATGACGGCCAGTACGTGAGCCTCTTCCTCAACAATGCCTTCCTGGCCGATCTCAACGCGGCTTCCGGCGGCACCATCGCGTTTGGAAGCGCGCTCACCTCACTCGTCGATCCCAACGGATACGCGTTCATCTTCGGTAACACCGATCTCTCGTCCGCCAACCCCGCAGTCCGACTGACACTGGTTGCCGCCTCTGCCTCGACGAGCGCCGTGCCGGAACCATCGACCTACGCGCTGGCCGCGAGCGTCTTGCTCGGAGTCGTTATCCTCCGTCGCCGTCAGCAACAGCAGCGCCGCGAGTCCTGAACGATACGTTCCCTCACCACGCGTCGCGCGCCACGCACACGCTTTCCCCAGACCGTAGTCTCCTTCCCCACCGTTAAGCCATCCGGCGTAGCGAGCCCTCGGGCTCCTGCGATCGCGATCCCCCAAGCCGTGATCAACCCGGCCGGGGCGCTTCTCGTACGCCACGTGGCCTTCGCCGCCGCATGGCTGCGAATTCCCCTTCTCGTTCTCGTCCCCAGACCCCACTCCCCTGCCATGATAAAGAAACTACTCCTCTGCGTAGCCGGCGCGCTCCTCGGCGCCGCCACGATCGCCCGGGCGCAGATCGCCTTCGACGCCGCGAGTTCGGCCGTCAGCACCACCGCCACAACAACGATCACCTGGTCTCACACGCTCGGCGGCGGTTCGAACCGCGCGGTAGTCGTCGGCGTGGTCTCACGCGCCTCGCCAGCGACGAACGCCAGCGCGCCCGGAGTCACCTTCAACGGCGTCGCCATGATTCCACTACCATCGTCGGTCGCGATCAACACCACGACGCTCGCGACGATCAACCGCTCGCAGCTTTTCTACCTGCCGGAAGCGTCGTTGCCGGTGGCGGGCACCTACCCCGTTCAAGTCACCTTTGCCTCCACGCAGTCGTTGAGTAACCACATTCTGGCCAACGCGATTTCCCTGGCAAACGTCGCTCAAACTGCACCGGCTGCGCAGTCCAGTTTCAACGACTCGGCGAGCACCATCTCGACCGTCGTCACCGCCGCCGCAGGCTCGTGGGTGGTCGACACGCTAGGCGTCGGCTCGAGCGTCGCAGCGATCCAGACCAACAACGCCGGCATGGTCTTGCGCGCGGGTCCGAACCAAACGACCTCCTCGGCCTCCGCGGCTTCGACGCAGATCGTCGGCTCTTCAGGCACCGCGACGATGTCGTGGATCTCCGCCAAGGCCCGCGAAGTTCAATCCATCGCCGTCTTCGCCCCGTTCAGCGGCTCGTCAGGCGGTGGCTCCTCTGGAGGCGGCTCATCGGGCGGCACACCGACGGGCACGCTGACCCTCTACGTTTCACCAGCCGGCCAGGCAGCGAATCCCGGCACTCTCTCCAGCCCAACCACGCTCTCCGAAGCCGTCACCCGCATGGCCGGCGCCGCGAACGGCGTGATCTGGATGCGAGGCGGTACTTACAACCTCAATACCCAGATCACCATCAGCCGCACCAACAGCGGCTCGTCCGACACCGCTCGCAAGCGCATCCAGGCCTATCGCACGCCGCTCGGCGTCACGGAAAAACCGATCCTCGATTTCGCCGGCCAGACATACGTCGCCGGGGGCGGGTCGAATCCGCGCGGCATCCTGCTCAACGGCAGCTTCTGGTATCTGCGCGGCCTCACCGTGCGCAACGCGGCTGACAACGGCATTTTCGTCGGTGGTAACAACAACACCGTCGAGCTGTGCGTCCTTCAGGCCAACAAGGACACCGGCCTCCAGATTTCTCGTCACTCGTCGGGCGCGCCCCGCTCGGAATGGCCGGCAAACAACCTGATCCTCAATTGCGTCTCCTTCGATAACTTCGACAGCCCGGCAGGCGAGAACGCCGATGGCTTCGCCGCAAAACTCACCAGCGGTCCCGGCAACATTTTCAAAGGCTGCATTGCTCACAACAACATCGACGACGGCTGGGATATGTTCACCAAGACCGACACCGGTCCGATCGATCCCGTCATGTTGATCGAGTGTATCGCGTACAACAACGGCGTCCTCACCAACGGCACGTCGACCGGCTCCGGCGATCGCAACGGCTTCAAGCTGGGCGGCGAGGACATCGGCGTCGTGCACGTCGTCGAAAACTGCATCGCGTTCGGCAACGGGAAGAACGGCTTCACGTGGAACAGCAACCCTGCGGCCATCGAAGTCACGAATTGCACCGCGTGGAACAACGCGAAGGAAAACTTCAAGTTCGACCAGCCCAGCGCGGCCATCTTCACAAACAACGTTTCGTTCCGTTTCAGCGGCAGCAACGCAAACGACCGGTACGGCAGCACGAGTGGCGCTCCGACAGGAGCGACCAATGTTTTTTGGTTCAACACCAGCTACAACTCAATCGATTCCTCTCTGAAGGCTTCGGTGGCGGACTTCATCTCCCTCACCCCGCCGGCCACGTGGACGTTCAACGCGCAAGGTCCGATCCTCGGTGATTTCGCGAAACTCATCGCCGGCAGCGATCTCATCGACCGCGGGATTCCCGCCGGCACCGATCTCGGCGCGCGCGAAAGCGGCGGAGCGAGTGCCGGAATTGTCACGATCGTCAACCAACCCATTTCCCAAACCGTGACTGTCGGCGCATCCGCGACCTTCACGGTCGTGGCCAGCGGCGCCACACCATTTAGCTACCAATGGTACAAGGACGGCGTCGCCATCCCGGACGCCGTTGCCAGTTCGCTGACGTTCAATTCAGCCGCGCTCGGCGACACCGCCAACTACACTGTCATCGTCACGAACGCCCTCGGCGCCCTCCCGAGCGCCACCGCCCGGCTCACCGTCAATCCGCCCGTGGCGCCATCCATTACGACACAGCCAACGAGCCAGACGGTTTTCGCCGGCGAGAGCGCAAGCTTCACCGTCGTGGCGAACGGCACCGCGCCTCTGAGCTATCAGTGGAAACACAACAGCTCCGACATCGCGGGCGCAAACGGCTCCACTTACACGATCCCGAACGCGCAACCGGCCGATGAGGGCGCGTACAGCGTCGTCGTCTCGAACGCCGCCGGTAACGACACGAGCGATACAGCGACGCTCACGGTCAACGCGGTGACGCTCCCGCCTGCCGCGCCAGTTGCACTCGCGGCAAGCAACCTCGGCAGCACCGGCTTCACCGCCAACTGGAGCGCCGCCGCCGGAGCCACGAGCTACCGGCTCGATGTGGCAACCGACAACGCCTTCGCGAACCTCGTGGCAGGTTATCAAAATCTCGATGTCGGCGCCGCGCTCTCGATCAACGTGACCGGCCTCACCGCCAGCACGCCGTACTTCTACCGCATCCGCGGCGTGAACACCGCAGGCCCGGGCGTTTCCTCGAACATCATCAACGCCACCACCATCGCGGCCGCGCCTCCCGGCAACATCACCATCGAAGCCGCCGGCGCGACCACCGCCACCGTGTACAGTCTCGTCGGAACGGCTTACGTGCAGACCTTCGACACGCTTCCCACCTCCTCCTTCACGTGGGCGAACGACACGACCCTGCCCGGCTGGTTTGCGGTCAACTACGCCGGAGCGCTCAACACCTCCGCCGCCGTCTCTGACGGATCGAGCAATCTCGCCGACCTGAGGCTCGCCAGTGTTGGCACCACCGCGAACACCGACCGCGCGCTCGCCTACCACACGCGGGTCAACACGGCTCCGACGTACATCGGCCTCCGCTTTATGAACAACTCCGGCCGCACGCTGGACACGTTCACGCTCTCCTACACGCCCGAGCAATGGAAGGAGGGCACCAACGCCCGCACAGTGACGTTTAATGTTGAATACCGCGTCGGCGCCACCTCGTCCGACCTCAACGCCACCAGCGGCTGGACCGCCCTGCCGGGCTTGGCGGCGACCACGCTCAACGGAGCCGCCGGCGCCACCGCCACACTCACCGCGGCTGACATCCCCGTCACCGTCGCGCCCGGCGAAACGATCTGGTTCCGCTGGATCACCGCAAATACCGCCACCACGTCCACCAGTTCGCACGATACGCTCGCGATCGACAACGTCAGCGTCGCTTTCACCGCCGCAGCGGTCGCAGGGCAGCCCGTGATCACGACGCAGCCAGCTTCACAAACCGTGAGCCCCGGAGCCAATGTCGCCTTCAACGTCGCCGCCACCAGCGCGACACCGCTGAGTTACCAGTGGCTCAAAAACGGTTTCGACCTCGCCGGCGCGAACGCCGCGACACTGGCGCTCTCCGACGTCCAAGAGCCCGATGGCGGCAGCTACACCGCCGTCGTCACGAACGCCGTCGGCAGCGCCTCCAGCAACGCCGCGATCCTCACCGTCGTCCCCATTGTAGTTCCGCCCGCGATCGTCACACCGCCGCAATCCCAGACCGCCGATGAAGGGACCGCGGTGATGTTCGAGGTCACCGCCACCGGCACGGCGCCGTTGAGCTATCAATGGAATAAAAACGGCTCGCCCATCTCCGGCGCGACCGGGCAAACGCTGAACTTCGCCAGCGTGACCACCAACGACGCCGGCTCCTACACCGTCACCGTTTCCAACTCCGCCGACTCGATCACAAGCGTGGCCGCGACCCTCGTCGTCAACGAAGTGCCCTCCGCCCCGTCGATCACCTCGCAACCGGCCAGCCAGACCGTGGCACTGGGGGCGAATGCGACCTTCACCGTCATCGCGACCGGCAGCTCGCCACTCTCGTATCAATGGAAGCATGACGGCAACGCCATCCCCGGCGCGACGAGCTCCGCTTACACCATTGTCGGCGTCGTCGCCGATGACGTCGGCAGCTATACCGTCACGGTCAGCAACGCGCTCGGCTCCGTCACCAGTGCATCCGCCACCCTGACCATCGGCATCAGCACCGCCGACGCTAAGTTCAACCTGTACGGCTTCGCTGCCGAAGGAACTCCTACGACGGGCGGAGGCGTGATTCCCGAAAGCGATCCCGCTTATCGCAAGGTCACCACCGCGCTCGAATTCGCCGAAGCGGTACGCTCGGCCAACAAAGTCGCCGGCTCGGTGAAAGTCATCGAAATCATGAACGATCTAAACCTCGGCTGGAACGAAGTCGGCACGGCGGTACACACGTTGGATTCAACGCCCTTCACCCAACCGGTCGCTCCCAAACTCCACCCGGTCCTATTGGCTTCAGGCGTCAGCACCGTGCAGATCTCGCCACGAAATGGCGCCGGCCTGACGATCTTCTCCGCCAACGGTGCGACCATCCGCCACGCGAGCTTCAGCCTTAAAAACACGACCAACGTCATCATCCGTAATTTGAAGTTCGACGAGCTCTGGGAGTGGGACGAAGAGAGCAAAGGCGACTACGATAAAAACAACTGGGACTTCATCGTGCTCGGCGTCGGCGGCGGAACCGTCACCCGCGTCTGGGTTGATCACTGCACGTTCACCAAGGCCTACGACGGCATCGTCGATACGAAGGGCGGAGCGAGCAACATCACCTACTCGTGGAACACCTACGTCGGCGACGACGGCGCAACCAACCCCAACAGCTTCGTGCGCCAGCAGCTCAACGCGCTCGAGGCGAACAAGCCCGCCTACGCGATGTACAATTTTCTCCGCACGCGCGGCTTCAGCCTGGAGGACATCGCCCAGATCTCCCAAGGCCCCGGCAAGCTTCACGCCATCGGCGAACTCTCGCTCGACCCGGTGAACGTAAACTCGACGGTCACCTTCCACCACCAGCTGTATTTGAACAGCTGGGACCGTCTGCCGCGCCTCGCGGGCGGCACAGTCCACAACTTCAACATCTACGCGGACTGCACCGACGTGCTCGCGGCCCGCCGGATGCGCGATGCGCGTTTCGCAGCCATGAGCGCGGCCGATCAGCAGACCTTCACCAACAACTACAACTTCCGCCCGCCGATCAACGGCAGCATCTCGACCGAAGACGGCGCGATGCTCGTTGAGAAGTCGGTGTACGTCGATGTCGTCTGGCCCTTGCGCAACAATCAGACAGACCCGTCGAATCCCACTTACACGGGCAAGATCATGGCGACCGACACGATCTACGTGTTCCACCAGACGGACGGCAGCATCACGAACATACGCGGCAACAGCACCGACGCCGGCAGCCCGCTCGGGCCGTTCCAAGCGCCGATCAAACCCTTCGCGTGGAACACACCTGACGGAAGCGCGCCCTACACGTTGCCGTCGGCAGCTTACGACGACCCAGCCAACCTCGAAGCCGTCCTTCTCCAAGGCGCGGGCGCCGGCAAGTTGACTTGGCCAAAAGAGAACTGGCTCAAGACGTCCTATTGATCGACGCGCTTACGTCCCGCGTGATCTCTTCGAATGCCGCCTCGTTTTGAGGCGGCATTTTTATTTTCGGGCGCGCCCGTCCCTTGTTTTCGAGCCATCATCCCGGGGATTTCTCGTTTCACCGTTCACCTCGTCGTGTTGAGAGGGAGCGCAGCGGGTCGCACCGAACAGGATACGCCGAGAACGCGGCACCGCCGCCCTAAATACCTTGATCCACGCTTCCGGCGGGCGTTTACCCACCACCACCGCCATTTCCTCGGACGTCTCCTTCACGCGTCAAACCCGTGCGTGATCTCACGCTCCTCCCCGCAGCATGACCCCGCGTCTCCCTCACTCTTGTATGCCCCACACTCTCTTCCGTCCGGTGTCGTTCACGCTATCGCTTGGAACCTTCTTTTTGACCGCGGCAGGCACCGTGGCTTCTGCTGAAGAACCGCCGCGCACTCCACCAGTTCAAGCCGCACGGGTTCCCAAAACGGAGCTGGGCATCGCGCAATTGCCCAATGAAAAGCTGGATTGGTTCCTCGACGCCAAGTTCGGCATGTTCATCCACTGGGGGCTGTATTCAGGACCCGGACGCGGCGAATGGGTCATGGAACACGAAGCGATTTCTCCTGAGAAATATCGCGCGTACGCCTATCCCGAAAGTGGCGATGCCTATTTCGACGCCGCCGGTTATCGTCCCCAAGCATGGGCCCAACTCGCCAAGGATGCCGGCATGAAATGGCTGTGCCTCACCGCGCGGCATCACGATGGGTTCAGCCTGTTCGACAGCCCTCATCCCAACGCCTTCACCAGCATGCAGACGCTCGGGCGCGATCTGCTGGCGGAATACGTCGAAGCATGCCGCGCAGCAGGATTGAAGGTCGGGATCTACTACTCGCCGCTCAGCTGGCGCTATCC
>CAMLSH010000002.1 GCA_946482625.1 uncultured Opitutaceae bacterium | reverse complement strand
GTTAGTAGCGCCATAGGACCTTTCCATAAACGCTGCGTTCGATTTCATGACGGGAGGCGGGCGTACCAAATTCGGCGTGACGGGAATCGAGGAGGTTTTGTCCAACTATCGAGAGCTCCAAACGGTCATTGGGCCGCCAGCCGAGACGCATTTCCAGCTCTTCGTAGGAAGGCGGGCCTTGGTTTGCGATATCACCCACGTGGCGCAACCCGACATCAAGTTCGAGGCGCCACGGCAGATCGAAGGACGAACGCAGGAAGAGCTGGTTGCGTGCGTCGTTTGCCTCGCTGAGTCCCGCGCCCGTGTCGGTGCTGCCCGGTTTGGCGCGGAGGTGCACGATCAGTCGCGTGTACCCGGCTTGCAGTCGCCAGGGATCGGCGACGCGGTAATCGGCTGTCAACTCGGCGCCGTAGGTTTCGCCTTCGAGGCCGTTGCGTATCACGACCGGGAAAGTTGCGGGCGGGTTCACCTGCTCCACGCTGCGGATATCGTCGTAGTCGTTATAGAAGGTCGCTACAGAGAGCGAAAGGCGCGACGAGGGCTGTGCGCGGTAGCCCAGTTCATAAGCCAGCAGCGTCTCAGATTGGAATTCGGGACCGCCTTGCACGATGGTGAACGGTGGATCGCGCGGGGCGTAGATATCGCGGTCGATCCGCGAAGGTGTCCGAACGGCGCGTGAAATGGCCGACCACACCGTATGCCTCGGCACTACTCTCCAAGCGAGCCGAGTGCTGGGCTGGTATTCCCAGCCAGTGTAGTCGTTGTGCTCGATCTTGGTGCCGAGTGTGAGTGTGAGTCGGTCGGTTAACAGGGCGATTTCGTCCTGCATGAATCCGCTGAATGTCTCTTGTGTGAGATCGCCCGGGAGAAACGCCAGCGTGGAGGGATTCACCACATGGTCGTCGGTCAGTCGATAACCGAGGCCCCAGACAATGTTGTGCCGCTCGCCGATGACGAAGTGGTGCTGCAGATCGAAATCGTGCGTGTCGAGCTCCTCGCGGATGGAGTTGGGAATATCGCGCTCCGTGCGATCGTAGTACCACTGTAGTTGAAAATTTGCGTCGGGAGAAAACGTGCGGGTCCACCGGCCGAGCAGGTTACCTCCGGCGGTTTTCGTGTCGCGGATGCCCGTTTGATCGGCCCGGCCGCCGTAGAGGTCGCCCTGCAGAGTGATGAGATTGTCGGTCGGTTCCCAATCGAGACGGAAGCCGCCCTGGCCGAGGTGCCAGCGGTTGTTCCCATCGCTGCCGTTGGGGCGGAGCGTGCTGTCGCGGTCGAAGTATTTGGCGTAAACGCGGTAGTGCAGTGCCGGTGCTAGCGCGCCGGCATAGCGGATACCGCCAAAGCCGCGCAGTTCGGTGCCTCCACCGCCGAGCAGGAGCAATCCTTGTGTGTCTTTCGCCTGTTTGGTGGTGACGTTGATCACGCCGTTGACGGCGTTGGCTCCCCAGAGCGTGCCGCCGGGACCGCTGATGACTTCGATGCGGTCAAGATCTTCAAGGAGAGTGTCCTGCGCATCCCAAAAAACGCCGGCATACAGCGGAGTGTAGACCGTGCGCCCGTCGATCATGACGAGGAGCTTGTCGGCAATCGTGCTGTTGAATCCGCGCGCCGTGATCGCCCAGCGATTGGAGTCGATCTGTGCCACGGCCAGATTTGACGCGAGCCGTAGCGCCTCGGGCAGACTGCTGGCTCCGTTGCGGCGGACGTCCTCGCCTGTGATCACCTGAATCGCGGAGGCGGATTCCGATAACTTCGCGACACGACGAGAAACCGAGGTGACTTCGATATCCATCAGCTCCGCCAAGCTCAATTTTTTGTAGCCGCTCACACTGTCTTGTGCGTGCGCGGATAAAGCCGCCAGCGCGACCAGCCCCACGCAGACGCGGAGCGAAGATCGAGAAGAGGGGAGTTGTTTCTTTATCCAGGATTGCGGCGCGGGGCTTCTGCGTGATGGGTAGATCATCGAAGACTCGTAACGACGGGCGGATGGATTGGTCGGTAGTTGGCTGGGCGGTACTGAAAGAGACGCCGCGAAGGACGGCGCAGAAGAGTTGAATTGTGGAGAGAGGCCGTGCCGCAGAGTCGCTCGCGTGAGGTGCCTTGGCCGCCTTGGAGGGTAAAATATGGGCGCGTTCGAACTGCGTTTCCAAATGGGCCCACATCGCGAACTGCGTCAAGTGATGCGAGCTAAAGAAGGGCTCGTGGCCGCGAAGCACCGTGATCAGCGCCATGGTTCGTGTGTGGTCGAAACGCAACAACAGGACCAGACGTGGACGAGTGAGCCGTTTTAATGGGAAGCCTGCTCGTGCGGGCACAAAAAAGCCGGAGCCACGTGAATGGCTCCGGCGGAGAATATGGTGATTGCTGTGGGCGATGGTTTGGCGCGGCGAGGGCGCCGCGCCTTCATCGGAAGAATCACCGATCAGGCGGTGGGAGCGGACTCAGCGGCGGGTTGTTCGCCCTGCTGTTTCTGCGCTTCCATTTCCTTCATTGCGGCTTTGCGCGAGAGACGGACCTTGCCGGTCTTCTCGTCGACACCGACGCACTTGACCCACATCTCGTCGCCGACTTTGCAGACGTCTTCAGTGCGACGAACGCGGAAGTCCGCGAGCTCGCTGATGTGGACGAGGCCTTCCTTGCCGGGCGTGCATTCGACGAAGGCGCCGAACTCCTTGGTGCCTTTGACGACACCGCGGTAGATCTTGCCGACTTCGATCGGGGTGCCGCCGCCACCACCGGAACCGCCGCCGCAGAGGGAGTCGATTTCCTTGATGGCGCGGGCCATGGCCTCGCCGTTGTTCGAGTAAATGAAGACCTTGCCCGAATCGTCGTCGGCGATGTCGATCTGCGCACCGGTCGTTTCCGTGATGCGGCGGATCGTCTTGCCGCCAGGTCCGATGAGGAGGCCGATCTTTTCGGGATCGATCTGGATCGTTTGGATGCGGGGAGCGAACTTGCTCAGATCAGCGCGAGGCGCGGGGAGCGCGGCGAGCATCGTACGGAGGATCTCGATACGTGCATCGCGGGCCTGGAAGATCGCGGTCTTGGCGATCTCGAAGGGGAGACCGTTGATCTTCAGGTCGAGCTGAAAGCCGGTGATGCCCTTGGTGGTGCCGGCGAGTTTGAAGTCCATGTCGCCGAAGTGATCTTCTTCACCGAGGATGTCGGTGATGGTGGTCCACTTCGTGATCGAGCCATCGGGACCGTTTTCGGTCATGAGGCCGCAGGAAATACCGGCGACGGGAGCGACGATCGGCACGCCGGCGTCCATCAGCGACAAGCAGCCGCCGCAGATCGAGGCCATCGAGGTCGAGCCGTTGGAGGCCATGATCTCGGAGACGACGCGGATGGAGTAGGGGAAGACATCCTCGGGTGGGAGGATCGGAACGAGGGAACGCTCAGCGAGCGCGCCATGGCCGATTTCGCGGCGGCCGGGGCCGGTGAAGCGGCCGGTTTCGCCGACCGAGAACGGCGGGAAGTTGTAGTGGAGAATAAACGACTTCGACGTCGCACCGCCGGTGAGGCCGTCCATGTCCTGGGCTTCCTTGGTTGGCCCGAGGGTGACGATGGCGATGTTCTGGGTGTCGCCGCGCTGGAACATGGCGGAGCCGTGCACGCGGGGGAGGACGCCGACCTGGGAGCTCAGCGGGCGGATCGACTTGGCGTCGCGACCGTCGGCGCGAACGCCGCGGGCGAGGACCGTCTGGCGGTAGGCTTTGTATTGGAGATCTTCGAAGACGACGTTGAGGTCGACATCGGTGAACTTGCCTTCGCCGAGTTCGGCGAGGAGGGCGGCCTTGGCTTCGTCCTTGAGGAGTTTAACGGCGGCGCCGCGGGCGGCTTTTTCTTTGCCGAAGATCGCGGTGGCGATGCGGTCGGCCGGGACAACGCGCTCGATGATCGCGCGGGCTTCGGGCGTTGCACCGACGAGGGCGAAAGTGGCCTTCGGTTTGCCGGCGAGGGAAACGAGCTCCTTGATCGCGGTGATGATCGGCTGGATGGCCTGATGGCCGAAGGCGAGGGCTTCGATGAAGCGCTCTTCGCTGATCTGGTCAGCGGAGCCTTCGATCATGAGCATGTCCTTCTCGTTGCCGACGTAGATGAGGTCGAGCGACGAGGAGTACATCTGCTCGATCGTGGGATTGGCGAGGAACTGGCCTTCGATCTCGGCGACGCGGACGCAGCCGATCGGCCCGTTCCATGGGATGTCGGAGATGGCGAGGGCGGCGCTGGCGCCGTTGACCATGGCGATGTCGGCATCGTTGATCTGGTCGGCCGACATGAGCTGGCCGATGATCTGCACTTCATTGAGGAAACCCTCGGGGAAGAGCGGGCGGCAGGGACGATCGCAAAGGCGGGACGTGAGGATTTCTTTTTCTGAAGGACGGCCTTCGCGTTTGAAGTAACCACCGGGGAAACGGCCGGCGGCGGCATATTTTTCGCGGTAGTCGACGGTGAGCGGGAAGAAGTCCTGGCCAGGGCGCATGGACTGCGCGACGCAGGCGGTAACGAAGACGTTGGTCTCGCCGACGGCGACATTGACTGCGCCATTGGCGAGTTGGGCGATGGAGCCCGTGGAGAACGTGAGGTCCAGGCCGGACACTGCGACGGTATGTTTCTGATTCATTTTATTTCGATTCGGATACGGATGCGTGGCTCGGATGAAACGAGCGGCCCGCGACACGCGGACGGGCTGGGCTCGGGGTTGGAAGCGTTTCCCGGATTATTCCGGAGAGAACGGCCGGACGGCTCAGTGGGAGCCGACGGACTTGGGTTTTTGTTTGGGCGGTAACCAGCCCTGCAATCCTCGAGTGACTCGAGAGATTTCCATTTGGCGCCTGAGAGGTGCGGGTGGCGTTGAAGGCCAACCGGCGCGTTAGGGATAACGCGCCCTACCTCGGAAGAAACAAATGGAAAAGTCCCGGTCTGCCGCGAGTGTCGGTAAAGACAACGGGCGATCCGCGGATCGGATCGCCCGTGTGCAAAGTGGGTTACTTACGGAGGCTGAGCTTTTGCAGGATCTCCGAGTACTTGGGAAGGTTGGTACGCTTCAAGTAATCGAGGAGCTTGCGACGACGGCTGGCCATCTGAAGAAGGCCGCGGCGGCTGTGGAAGTCTTTACGATGTGTGCGGAGATGCTCGGTCAAGTGGTTGATGCGAGCGGTCAACAACGCGATCTGAACCTCGGACGAGCCGGTGTCCTTTTCGTGTGTTTTGTATTCTGCGATGATTTCGGGTTTTGCTACGGTAGACATGGTTATTGAATGAGTTACACGACTGTAGGGGACCTTTGCAGGCCCCGTGCCACCCGCTTCAACCGCGGGGAAAACCGCGGCCTTGGCCGGTGCCACCGTTCCAATCTGGCGGGATGCCAGACCAGTCATGGCGGGAGTCCGCAACCGACGGACTTCCACTAACGCAAGGCGTCTGTATCCCGATTGAGACGAGGCGGCGCAAGCAGAATTTTACGTTTCCACCGGCCTTCCGGAACGGTCGGGACAGGATAGTCATTATTTAACAAGGATCGGGTTGGCCGAGGCGGCGATGGGTGGAGCGCCGTACCCGAAAAGGCCACGCTTCTTGATGGCGTCGACGACGGGTTCGGGGACCATGCGTTCCCACATCGGATCGCCGGACTTGATGCGGTTAAGGACGTCGCGGGAGAAAATGCTCAGGATGTTCTGGTCGTAGCCCACGATGCAGTCGATGTAGTGGTTTTCCAGCAAGTGGGCGTACAAGTTACGCAAGTGATCGGAGACTTGCAGGTTTTTGGCGTTGATCAGGACGCCGCTTGCGAAGGCGTGGTTGCCGGTCTGGGTGGCGGTGGGCGCGCTGGCGGCGATGTAGCGCTCGAAGGCGAGCTGCTGCATCGGGTAAATGTAGAGTTTGACGGAGTTTCGGAAGAGGCGCCCGAAGGATTCCAAGATGCCGCCTTCGAGGTTTTCGTAATACTTCTCGTTGAAGACCTCGAGGAGGTTGTTGATGCCCATGGCCACGCCGATCATCTCCTTGGTGTATCGGCGGAAATAGGACGTGAGCCGGTAATACTCGGAGTAATTGGAAATGAGGACCGTGAAGCCGATGTCGCTGAGGAGATCGACGCGCGAGAGGAAATCCTGGGCGTCGAGGTCGCCGCCCGAGAGCAGATTATTCATGGTGATCTCCATGAGCACAACGACGTCCTTGCCCTTGACCATGGGCTCTTGGACGAACTGCGCGCAGGCGCAGTTGAGCATATCGACGTTGACGTGGGTGACGGGACGGAAGCTGCCGCGCTCCACGAGGATGGCTTTCTTGTAGAGGATCTCCGACGGCTGGAGCACCTCGCCGCCGGTGCCGAACATCACGGCGTTGGTCAGGGCGTATTGGACGAGGTGGAGCGAGAGAAGACGGTTATCGACATTGGGGAAGGCCGGACCGCTGAACTTGAGCATATCGACTTCGATGCGGCCGGTGCCAACACCACCGTCGAGGAGCGATTGGATGAATTTTTGCGGATCGTCGCGGTAGTAGAAGGCTCCGTAGACGAGGTTAGTGCCGACGATACCGAGGGCTTGTTGCTGAAGGACGTTTTCTTTGTCCCACATGCGGACGTGCATGATGATGTCGCTGGTCGGTCCGCCGGGCTCGGTCTGGAAACGGATGCCCATCCAGCCGTGACACTCGTTGGTGCCTTTGAAATTCCGCGCAGAGACCGTGTCGGCAAAGACGAAGAAGGTGGTTTTATCACCGCGCTGGGCGGAGAGGCGCTCGTTGAGCAGCACGTATTCGTGTTCCAACATCAGGGCGAGCCGGTCCTGCGAAACGTAACGGGGGGATTTGCCGTAGATCGCGTCGCTAAACGTCATGTCGTACGCGGAGATGGATTTCGCGACGGTTCCGGCCGCGCCGCCGGCCTGGAAAAATATGCGGGCGACTTCCTGGCCCGCGCCGATCTCGGCGAACGTGCCGTACTTGAGCTCATCGAGGTTGATGGTGAGCGCCTTGCGGTTGGTGGTCAGGAGTTCCTTCTGTTCGCTGGGTGCGTCCATGGTAGGCATATCGGCATGATACGGGTAAACTGTTGTGGTGGAAGCGCCGGGTTGTGACATTCGAGCGTCTCTGAGCAAGAGCGGGACCAGCTGGAACATGCGCTTCCGCCAATTTCTCACTGGATGGTCGCCACAATCCGGCTACGGTGCGCGAACCATGAAAAACTTTTTCGCGTCGATGCTCGGCACCGTGGTCGGCCTGATGATTTGCGCGCTTGCCGGCATGGTGCTCGTGATCGGGCTTTTCGTGGCCCTCGCCGCCGCCGGTAGCAGCAAGCCGGCAGCCCCGGTCGAGAAGGGATCTTACTTGGTGCTGGATCTATCGGTGAACATCACCGATTCGCCGCCGCAGATGGATGGCGCCGCGATCATCGCCTCGCTCACGGGAGGCAAAGAGCAAAAAGTGTGGCAGCTGCGCGAAGTCACCCGCGCACTCCGGGCGGCCGCGAAGGACGATCGTATCGCGGGTGTTTTCATGTTCGGACAATTCGCACCTGATGGCTATGGCACCGGCTACGCGGCGCTCAAAGAAGCGCGGGCGGCTCTGGAAGATTTCAAGGCGGCGAAGAAGCCTGTGCTGGCGTATCTGGAATTCGCTACAGTCCGTGAGGCGTACCTTGCCTCCGCGGCAGACGAACTCGTGCTCGATCCGTACGGGATGCTCCTTCTGCCCGGCCTCGCCTCGCAGCCGATGTATCTCGCGGGCGCGTTGGAGAAGTTCGGTATCGGCGTTCAGGTGACGCGGGTCGGCAAATACAAGTCGGCCATCGAACCGTTCATCCGCCGCGACATGAGCCCGGAGAGCCGCGAACAGATGCAAAAACTCCTGGACGATCTGTGGGGCGATTTGCGGGCCGACCTTGCCAGCAGTCGGGGCATTACTCCGGAGCAGCTGCAGGCGTTGGTCGATACGGAGGGTCTCATCATGCCGCAGACCGCGCTCAGCAGCGGGCTCGTCAATCGCCTCAGCTATCGCGACGAGATCCTCGAAGACTTGAAGGCCCGCACCGGCCGCAAGGGCTCCAAAGAACCCTTCAAACAAATCCCGCTGGCTTCGTACATCGAGTCGCTTGGCGAGGACAAACCGGGCTTCCTTGCGGTCGAGAAAAAGAAAGCCGGTGGTTCGAAGGACGGAAGTGTCGCGGTGATTTACGCCGAGGGAGCGATCGTCGATGGCGATGGTGAGTTCGGCGAAGTTGGCGGAACGCGGTTTG
Organism: uncultured Opitutaceae bacterium; assembly: GCA_946482625.1. Next base: position 29,414 of record CAMLSH010000002.1, on the reverse strand, counting down.
CGCGAGAAATCCGGAAGCTGCGTCAGGATGAGGACGTGAAAGCCATCGTGCTCCGCGTGAACAGTCCCGGCGGTTCGGCGACTGCATCCGAACACATCCAGCGGGAATTGCGACTCGCGAAACAGGACAAGCCTGTCGTGGTTTCGATGGGCACCTACGCGGCGTCCGGCGGGTATTGGATTTCCGCGTACGGTGACCGCATTTACGCGGAACCGACGACGATCACTGGATCCATCGGCGTGTTCGGCGTGCAGTTCGACATCGAGAAACTCGCCGGGAATCTCGGCATCACCTTTGACCGCGTTAAGACCGGGCGCTTCGCCGACGCCATCACGATCGCCCGGCCGAAGACGCCGGAGGAACTCGCGATCGTCCAGCGCATGGTGGACTGGATCTACGAAGAGTTCGTGGGTAAGGTCGCCGAGGCGCGCTCTCTGCCCCGCGAGCGCGTGCATGAAATCGCGCAGGGGCGCGTCTGGTCGGGCGTCGAAGCGGTGAAACTCGGCCTCGTCGACGAAGTCGGCGGGCTTGAGGCGGCGATCCGCTTCGCGGCGGAACAAGCCGATTTGAAGGACGGGTATACGGTGATGGAATTTCCGAAGAAGAAGGGTATCGGCGAGCTGTTCGCGGAGGCGATGGAAGGAATTAAGCCCTCAAGCTCGCGCGCTTCCGCGGGGGCGATTGCGGAGGTGATTGCCCAGTTCGAAAGCGAGCTGCGCACGTTGAACCAGTTCAACGATCCTCGCGGGGTTTACGCCCGGCTTCCCCTGGAGTTCATGGTCAAATAGCCCGACTCCTTCGCACGCGGTACACGACACACGTTTTTCGCATCCGATCAGAGCGCACGTTTCCATTTTATGATTCACACATTATCCCGCGAGATTCCCGCCACCGTCATCCCGGCGGGGCACGCCGCCACGCTGCCGGCCGGCGCCGAAGTTCACATCGTCCAGACCTTGGGCGGCAATGTCACGGTGCGCACCGACATGGGTCTGTTCCGCATCGCTCGCGAGCACGCGGACGCGATCGCGGGATTCTCGCTGGTCGAAGAAATGAATACGGCGCCGATTGCGGGGGAATTTAGCGAGCGGGCCGTGTGGGACGCGCTCAAGACGTGCTTCGATCCGGAGATCCCGATCAACATCGTCGATCTCGGCCTCGTCTACGATTTGAACATCGAGAAGACCTCTTCGGGTAACAATCGCGTGGAGGTCAAAATGACGCTTACCGCGCAAGGTTGCGGCATGGGGCCGGTGATCGCCGAGGACGCGCGCCAGAAGATCGCCACGTTGCCCACGGTTGAAGACGCGAGGGTGTATATCGTTTGGGATCCGATCTGGACGCCGCAGATGATTTCGCCTGAGGGCCGCCAGCGGCTGGGGATCGAGTGAGTGGCGATGGCGCGGTAGCGCCGGTAGGGCGGGCTATCCCTAAACCGCCAGAGCGGTGTCGCCGGTGTGAGGCGCGTATCTGAATTTGGTGTCGCTCCGGCGCGTTAGGGATAACGCGCCCTACCTCCGAACCGGTCCGCGCCTGACTCAGGCGGTGATCGTTTCCAGCGAGCAGCCGTCGGCGGTGCTGTCGGGGGTTTCGCAATTGGGGCGCGCGATCACGCCTGGATAAGGTTCGGGGACGAACTCCTTCGCCGGTTCGTCGAGTAGGTGGCGGTCGCACACGGTGAACAACGCCGCGGGCGTTTCCGTGCGGCGCATGTCGTGGAGGAATGCGCCGGTCGCGTCCACGCTCTGGCCGACGAAATTGAGGTACTTCTTCATCTTGTTCACGTGGGCGCGTTCGGGGATGCCGTCGTGCTTGGTGGCGTGGAAGAGGCGCTCGATGTATTCGCGGACATCCGACAACGTGATCCGCGAAACTGATTGTCCCGCGAAACGCTCGCGGCACTGGCGGAAGATCCACGGGTTGCGGATGGCGTGGCGGCCGATCATGATGCCGGCGGCCTTGGTTGTGGCGACGACCTGCGAGGCCTTTTCGGCGGAGGTCACGTTGCCGTTGGCGAGGACCGGGCAGCGGACGCGTTCGACGGCGTGGCCGATCCAGTCGTAGTGGACGTCGCTGCGGTACATTTCCTTCACGGTGCGGCCGTGAACGCTGAGGAGATCGACGTTGTGCTCGCCGATGAGCGCGAGGATTTCGTCGAAGTGACGCGTATCCTCGAAGCCGATGCGCATTTTCACCGTGAAAAGCCCGGGCACCGCGGCACGGAGCGCGGCGAGGATTTCGGCGATCTTCGCCGGCTCGCGGAGAAGGCCGCCGCCGACGTTTTTCTTGTACACCTTGGGCGCAGGGCAGCCGAGATTCAGGTCGATACCGGCGACCGGATGGCGGAGCAGCTCGTCGATGGTGCGGGTGAGGTCGTGGATATTTTCGCCGATGAGCTGGGCGAATACGGGGCGGCCGGTTTCGTTTTCGTCGATGGAGCGGAGGATGTGTTTTTCCGGGCGGGACTGGCTGTGGACGCGGAAGAACTCGGTGACGAAATAGTCGGGCGCGCCGTAGTGGGCGATCACGCGCATGAAGGCGAGGTCTGTGACATCCTGCATCGGCGCGAGCGCGGTGAGCGGCTGACCGGGAACGATGGGAGCGGGAAGGGTGGCGGGCATGAAACGGCGGACAAAGAGTGTGTTGAATCGCAAAGAAGCCACGTAGCTCGGGCAGCGACGTGGGTCGCCTTGGGCGGTGGCGCGGATCGGCGAATTATCTCTGCTTACTTTTTCTTTTCGTCGTCGTCCTCGTCACCTTCGTCCTCGGTGCCTTCCTCGGATTCGCCGGCGATGTCTTCATCGTCCTCGTCCTCTTCGTCGTCCTCATCGGACTCCGTTTCCTGAGCTTGTTGCTGGAGAACGCGCTCGAGGATTTCGCTCATGTCTTCAACGGCGTCGAAGACTTTGCGCGCGGCGAAGATGGGGCGCTTGTGTTGCAGGGCGAGGACGGTGGAGTCGCTCGGGCGGGCGTCGATCTCGATGATTTTTTTCCCGAGTTCGTTTTCCATGCGCAGGAGGATGCGGGCGAAAAACGTGCCTTCGTTGACGTCGTTGATGAGGATGTAGTCGAGCTTGGCGCCGAGACCGAGGAGGATGTGGCCGATGAGATCGTGGGTGAGCGGACGGTCTTTTTTCACGCCGTTGATCGTCATCTGGATGGCGTTGCCGACGGAATGATCGACGTAGATGACGAAAGTCTTCTCCTCGTTGCCGAGAAATACGGCGCAGCCGTTGGCCGTGGGCATCACGCCTTTGACGGAAACTTCGACGACATCTTTTTGCATGGATGAAACGTGAGAGCCGGCGCGGGCGAGGGCAAGCGGGGAGGCGAGCGGTTTTCGACGCGTGGCCGGTGACAAAATCACGCGGGCTGCTCTGGCCAGCGGTCGTAGAAACGCAGCTGCGCTTCCTGATCGGGCATGCCCGCGCGCGCCGGATCGTGAAGGAAACGAGGCGGATAGCCTGGCTCGAGCGCGTCGACCGTGACGGTTTTCTCCCGAACAGAAAAAACGGCGCGCCAGGCGCCGCAGCCGATCTCGAATTGCGACGTGCCGCGTTTCCGAATGCGCCGGGTGCGGTGCGGCGACGGATCGCGCGAGAGAACCGCGGTCAGGCGTTCGCGGAAGTCGATCTGCCAGACGCCCGCGAGCCACTCCGCCTGCGTCTGCGCGTGCGGACCGAATACAACATCATAGGCGGGTGGCGCGGCGAGGAGCGCATCGACTTTGCCGATCCAGCCATTGGTTTCTTCAGGGAAAGCGTCGTACGCGGGGACGTAGGGTTTGATGTCGAAGACCGGTGTGCCATCGACGAGGTCGCACGGGCCGAGGATGAGGCGGAGGCGGTCGATGCGTAGCAGCGGCACCGGGGTGATGCCGAGCGGATTGGGGCGATGCGGGGAACGCGTTGCGAAGAGGCCGCGACGCTGCGCGGGGCCGCGCGGAGGCAGGACTTGGGGGCGCCAGGTGTCGTTGCGATGGAACCACCAGACGAGCCAGATGCGGGAAAACCCTTCGAGATCGCGGAGGGCGTTTTCGTATCCGTGATCCGGTAACAGCTCGAGGACGTTCTGCTCCGCGGCGGTTTCTTCCGGCTGGTGGCGGGCCTGAAACTTCACCTGCTTTTCGGTGCGGATGAAGCCGATCGGCTGAAGCGTGAGCGCATTCACTCGTTAGGCGTGGGCGCGGTGGAGCCCGCTAGAATCAAGAGCTGTTGGAGCTGCGTAACATCCGTCGCGGTGGTTTTCGCAACGAAGCCGCGAGCGTGGGCGAAATGCACATCGGGACTGGTGGCGATGCGGGAGAAATCGAGGCGCGCGTTGTCCTGATAGCGTGAAAGCGCGTAGCCGATGCTGCGGCGGTCGGGATAGACCATGCCGACAACGCTGGCGCTCAAGCCGCTGGTTTCGATGAAGCGCTCCAAGCCGTAGGATGGCTCGTCGGGGAGCGGATCGGTGCGGGCGAGGAAGAGGATTTTTGCGGGGCCATCGGCGAGTTCGAGCTCCCAGAATTGCGTTTGCTGCGCGAGGGCGTCGAGGCGCGCGCGGAGCGATTTCACGTAAGTGATCAGGTCGTCGCCGATCATGCGCATCATTTCCCAAAGCGGCTGGCCGGGCTCGAGACGCGAGGCCAGCGAGAAACGGCGCAGCAGCGTGATGTCGATGGGCGAGTTCAGTTTCGCGAGTGCGTCGCGTTCAATGCCGAGCCAGCGGGCGGTGGCGTTGGGACCGCGGCAGTCGAACCACTCGGCGGGTTCGAGCCATTCGCAAAACCGGCGGGCGTCTTCGTAAAGACCGAGGTGCTGCAAAACGAGCGAGAGCGAACAGGTTGGGGGATGATCTTTGGGGAACTGGTGATGATCGAAATTGTTGCGCGCCGGATCGTGCTGACAGCCGACATCGATGACGCAGACCGCGGGATCGGCGAGATCTGCGGGTGTGGGCTCACGGCGGACAACGGGCACCGGATGGAGCGCGAGCAGTACGCTGCACGCGAGAAACTCGTCTTTGTGCGATCCTCCGGGATGGGTGAGCAGGGTGGCGATAGGCGTCATGTCGTTCACTGCGCTAGGGAATTGCGCGCAATCGGCAACGCCGGAAGCGCAGACGTCGGCGTGAAGCGAGCCCGCGCGGGTGGCATGTGCGAGGAGAGTTTGCCAGACGTGGGGTGAAAGACAGCGTGCGTAACCATGTTTTGGATGATCGTGATCGTCGCGACCGTGATCGCGCTGGTGCTGCTGCTCAGCATGAGCTTGAGACGCTGCGTGTGTTTTCGCCGCAAGGATTGCTGCGGCAAGGGCTGTGGCTGCTTATTCCCGGTGAAACGGGACGACGAACCGCCGCGCGCGAACTGAGGAGCGGCACCTCAGCGCTCGAAAAGAATCGAGGCGTGCGCGCTCAGGAACGTGAGGACCAGCTGGATAAATCCGCACACCGCCATCCGCCAGCGCCAGCCACGCAAGGCGGTGCTGTGGGAGATAATCGTCGGGCCGATGGCGATGAGGAACAACAGAATCGTCGGTTCAAAGTAGCGGTGAAAGCTCTGGCGGTTGACGACGAAGGTTGCCGCCCAGGCCGCGAGTCCGAGGGCAAAAACTGCGGCGCTCTGCGATTCGCCCTGCGCACGCAGACCGCGCCAGAAAAGGAAAACGGCGAGCGAGCCCGCGCCGCAAAGCACGAAGAAAAGCACGCTGTGGCCACTCACGGTCGGCAGCCACATGCCCGCGCTCCATAGATATCCGCCCCAGCGGCCGAGCTCATGATTGTGCGTTGTTTCCGAGGTGAGCGAGAACAGGGCTCCTGCGAGAAAAACGGCCAGCGTGGTTCGCCATTGTGACGGCGTGAACGCTTGTTTCAGTGCGTCGCCGGGCAAGTAAACGAAGCCGAACAACCCGATAAGGCTCAGCAGATAGATCGGCCCCGCGGTGGACAATCGCAGTGACGTTTCCCGCCAGATCGGAGGCACGAGACCGTCCCACGCGAGGTAGAGCGCGAGAAGCACGAGCAGGGCGGGCAGGCTCATCAAAGCCCCATGACTGAACTCACGGCGTGTATTTTCCTTCTGGCTACCGCGCCCGCCGATCCAAGAGGCGAGCGGTAGCGCGATGGTCCAGATGGTGAGCTGGCGAACGAAGACGGCGGCGGCGGCGTTTAACGAGACGCCGACTTTATCACCGGGTGTGAGTGATGGTTTTAACGCGGCGAAAAGAGCGATCGCGGTGAGAAAGAGCGCGGCGTTGTCGGTGACGATCCACGAGGCGGACTTGATGAAGAAGTTGGACGCGGCGAAGGGGAGGACGAGCAGGGTTGCGTCGAGATATGGGAGCCGCCGGCGTGCGTAGAGATAGATCATCGCGAGCAGACCCGCGCTGAGCGACCAGTTGACGACCCGCATGCGTTGGACGTCGTGGCCGACGAGCTGAGCGACGGTTGCGAGGACGTAGTGATAGCCGGGGGCGGTGGCTGAGAGCGAATCCTCGACGAGATCGAGCTGCGGCCAGCGATCGGAGATCTGCCGCACGGCAGGCAGATGGTAGTTCAGTTCGTCGAAGCGGTAGTTCGATGGTTGCGACGACGAGATCAACGGCCAGCAGATGGCCGCGAAGAGACCCAGCAGCAAAAGCAACTCGCGCGCACGCTGGGCCGGCGGCGTCATGTGGTCAGCGCCCGCGGACGGCGTCGGCGATTTCCTCCAGCGGGTAGGTGATGATTTCAGCCAGTGTCGGGTGATACCACGGGGCGGCGAGAAGATCGAAAACGGTCGCGCGCATTGCGAGCGGACCGCTGAAGCAATGAATGAGTTCTCCGGCGTCTTTTCCGACAATCTCGGCGCCGAGAATGCGGCCGCGCTTGGGTTCGGCGATGACCTTCACGTAGCCGTAATTTGCATCCATGAGGATGGACTTGCCGTGGTCGTTGAAGGGGTAGCTCGCGGCCAGGTAAGGCGTGCCGACTATTTTCAGCTCACTCTCCAGAGCGCCGATGCTCGCGAGCTGCGGGTCGGTGAAGACGACGTTGAGCAAGAGCGAGTGATCGATGGGTTTGAGTTTCTTAACGCCAAAGGCGTGACGCGCGGCGAGTTCGCCTTGGGCGACGGCGAGGTGGACGATGTCGTGCGGACCGGCGACGTCGCCGCCGGCATAGATGTGGGATGCGGAGGTTTGCTGAAAGCGGTTGGTGATGACGCGGCCCGAATAACTCAGCGTCACGCCGGCTTTGGCGAGGTCGAGGCCGGCGGTGTTGGGCTCTCGGCCGAGGGCATTGAAAAGGTGGCTGGCGCGACGGGTGACCGTTTTGCTGCCGCTCTTGAAGCGGACGGAAACGCCGCGTTTATCGCCGGAGATCTTTTCGAGGACGGTGTCGGTGAAGAGCTCGATGCCCTCGTCGCGGAAGGCCTGCTGCACCGTTTCGCTCGCTGCAGGGGAATGGTCCTTGAGGATGTTTTTGCTTCGCTGAATCAGCGTCACGCGAGTGCCGATACGTCGCAAAAATTGCGCGAGTTCGCAGGCGACGATGCCGCCGCCCAGGACGATCACGCTTTTCGGGATGAAATCGAGATCGAGCACGTCGTCGCTGCTCCACGCGGGCGTTTCGGCGAGGCCTGGAATCGGCGGCGTGCTGACGCGCGAGCCGGTGGCGATGAGGATCTTTTGGGCGCGCAGTTTTTTGCCGTCGTCCAAGGCGATCGTGTGAGGGTCGAGGAAGCGCGCGTGACTGCGATAAATGTCGTATTTTCCGGACTGCATCTGCTGGTCGCGGTAGTGGGCGAATTCCCCGATGATTTTCTTTTTGCGCGCGTGGATCGCCTTCATGTCGGCGGAGGCGCGGGGAATTTTCAGGCCGAAGGTTTTTCCCTTTTGTGCGAGATGAAGGACCTCGGCGATGTAGAGAAGTGTCTTGGACGGCATGCAGCCGCGGAGAATGCAGAGGCCGCCGAGATCCTTGGCGCCGTCGACGATAGCGACGCGTTTGCCGAGGCCGTGGGCGACGCGAGCCGCGTTGAAGCCGGCGCTGCCGCCGCCGATGACGAGAAAATCGTAAGTTTTCATGGAGAGCGTGGAGAAGTGCTGCCCATGAAAGCCACGAAAGGCACGAAAACAAACGGGGGGAGTCCCGAGCGGGAGGGCCACGCCCTAAGGGGCGCGGCTACGGTGCGCGGACACGACGCGGCTACGAGGCGGAAGCCCGGTTCAGCGGCCTCGGCCGAAGAGCATCACGTGGATCGTCTTCAGGATGATCGAGGCATCGAGGGTGAATGAAAAGTACCGGATGTAATAAAGGTCGTATTCAAGCTTTCGTAACGTGTCGGTGAGTCCGGCGCCGTAGGGATAGTTCACCTGGGCCCAACCGGTGATGCCGGGGCGGACGAGGTGGCGGAAGTGGTAGCAGGAGATTTGTTTTTCGTAGCCGGAGACGAGGCGATCCCATTCGGCGCGCGGGCCGATCAGGCTCATTTCACCGCGCAGGACGTTGATGAGCTGCGGAAATTCATCGATGCGGCTGGCTCTGAGGAAGCGGCCAATTCGCGTGATGCGCGCATCGCCCGGGGCGGTGTAAGGAGCACCTTCGAGTGCCACCTTCATGGTGCGGAGCTTAAAAAGGCAGAACGGCACACGGTGACGGCCGATGCGGTTTTGGCGGAAGAAGACTGGACCGTTGTCTTCGAGGCGTATCAAAATGGCGGCGACGGCGAGCAGCGGGAAGGCGAAGGTCAGCCCGACGAGCGAGAACGTGATGTCGCAGAGCCGTTTGATGCGCTCGAATACGGGCTCGCGGGCGACGCGGAAGCCTTCCTGAAAGAGCCAGGTCTGGTTGATGCGGTAGAGGGGGATTTTCCGCCAGTAGACCTGATGGAAGAGTTCGAGTGTGTAGGTCGGGATGCCCGCGAAGTAGAAGTCCACGAGTTGCTGGGACGTCTCGGTATTCAGGTCGTGGCTGGTTTCGCGAAGGATGATGGCCTCGACCGCGAGGTCGCCGCGTTGGATGTCGCGAAGCACGGCGCCAAGGCCGGATGTGGGCGCGACGGTGCCGGTGCCGAGCGGTTCCATCGGGTCCTCGGCGCGGCTGCTCACGTAAATCACGTTTTGTTTCATTCCGGCGCGGATGCACTCGTCGCGAAAGATTTCGCGGCTTTCGGAGTCGCCAATGAAGACGAGGCGCCGGTCGCCGCGTGCTTTGAGGTAGCGCAGATGGATCCACCGGCGGTAGCTGAGCGTGAGCGGGATGAGGGCAAGGAAACTGAGAGCGACCACCGCGCGGCTTTGTTGCAGTGTGTAACCGGGAGGGAGCACGGTGAACGTAACGAGCAGAGTCGCGGCCATCGCGGCGAGCAGTGCGATGGCGTGCATGCTCGTGTAATCGAGCCCGGCCATGTCGGTGCGCTGGCGGTAGCCATCGATCAGGAATACGGCGACGACGAACAAGGCCAGCGGTATGGTTAGCGGACCGAGGACGGGATTGCGCAGATCGCCGACGCCCCAAAACCAGCCGATGAGATTGAAGGCGAATGCGAGGGCGCACGTGTCCAGCAAGAGAAGCCAGATGGCCATTTTGCGACCGATCGTCATGGTGTGGGTGCGGCTAGAGTGGTGGCGCGCCTGAGTTGTCCGCAAGCGGCTTTCCGGTGAGGAGTTGCAGCCAGCGTGCGGCGGCGTGGTGGAGACGGCCTTCGCGGTCGGAGAAGGCTAGAGCCGCGACGGAGTATTTATCGAGCGCGTCCGGGTCTCTGGCGAAGCCACGGAGGGCTTGGGCGAGTTGCGGAACTTCGTCGGGGCGGAACCCAAGGCCGAAATGGTGTGCGTCGACGAGACGGGAGAACTCGCAGGGGCGCGGGCCCACGAAAAAAATCGGACGGCCGACTGCGGCGATGCCGTAGAGTTTGCTCGGGAAAACGAGGCGTTCGCAGCCGCGTTTGAGCGTGATGAGATGGATGTCACCGAGCGCGAGGGTGGCGGTGAGTGTTTCGCGCGGTTGAGCGGGATGGAAGTGAATGTTCGTGAGACCAGCGGCGCGCGCGGCGGCTTCGAGGGCGGGGCGTTGGGCTCCGTCGCCGATGAAGACGAAGGCGATGTCAGTGTCCGCGCGGAGCGATTCGGCGAGCGGAATGATCGCGGAAAAATCGTGAACGCGGCCGAGGTTGCCGGAGTAGGCGACGATAAGTTTTCCGTCGAGACCCCAGCGAGTGCGAAGAGCAGCGGTGGACGGCGCATCGGGCGGGAGAGGCTGAACGCCCTCAGGGGCCCAGTTGGGGATGAGGTGTATTTGGTCTTCGGGCACGCCGCGTTCATGGATGAACGAGGCCATGTCGGTGCCGAGGGCGACGCAGGCGGCGTTGCGCCAGGCGCGGTCGCGGGCTGGCCGGGCGATGGCGATGAAGCGGTGGCCGACGGCCATGGCGACTTCGGGGAAGACGTCTTGGATCCAGTGGATGAGGCGGAGGTTTTTTCGTTTGGCTGGGCCGGAAAGGGCGACGCCGAGGAGAGGAGGATCGGTCATGGCGACCAAGGTGTCGCCGGTGTGGGCGTGGCGGATGACGGCGCGGCGGGCGGCGAGGAGGAAGCGGGTGAAATCGACCGCGCGGTTGAAGAGGTTTTTCTGGCCGAGGCGTTTGCCTCCGACGCGGATGATTTGGACGCCGTGATGGGTTTCGGTGACGGGGATTGAAGCGTTGCCCGGGTGGCTGGTGATGACGGTTATCGAGAGGCCTGCAGTCGCGAGGGACTCGGCGAGATCGGTGAGCAGCTGCGCGGTGGCGGGCTGCTCGGGCCAGTAGAAGCGGTTGACGAAGATGATTCGGGGGAGGGAGGCCGAAGGTCGAAGGCCGAATGACGAAGACGCAGAGGGGTTCACGGGTGGTAGAGAGCGCGGAGCGGTCAGCGGTTGACGCGTTGGCGGCGGATTTCCTGTGAGACCCAGTGTTCATACTTCGCCATGAGGCGGCAGTAGGCGAAGCCGGGGGCTCCATCGAGAAAGCCGCGGCGGGCGATGTATTGGTAGAGAAAGCGGAGGAAACCGCGCGCGGGGAGGTGGTGGCTGAGTTCTTTGAGCGCGCGGCGGCGGATCAGTGGATCAGAAGAACGGATACGGCGGGCCAGAGGCGCGGGATCGGCCGCGCGGGCGAGGAAGGCGGCTGCTTCCTGGCGGGCGTAGCGGCGGTGCTTTTCGAGGAGCTCGGCCTCGGATTGGGCGGAGAGGTCGTGGAGATAGTTGGCAGTGAGTTTGCCGAGGCGCATGTCGGGCGCTTCGCGTTGGCCGTGTCCGGTTTGGACGAAGCGGAAGCGCATCGCGTGGGCGAAGCGGGCTTGGTACGCAGGGAAATCGGTGCAGCGGGGAATCCAGCGGCCGCGGAAAATCATGCGCGGGGCGACGAAGAAACCGTCGAGCGCCGAAGGGTTTCCCGCGGCGATGCGGGTGCATTCGGCGAAGAGTTCGGGCGTGAACCGTTCGTCGGCGTCGAGGTGGAAAACCCAGTCGTGGCGGAAGGCGATGTCGGTGTGAGCGAAATTGCGCTGCTGGCCGAAGTTTTCGAAACGGTTGACGATGACGCGGGCTCCGGCGGCGTGGGCGATCTCGGCGGTGCGGTCGGTGGAGCCGGAGTCGAGGACGACGATGTCGTCACAGCCGGAGATGCTCGCGAGCGTGGCGGGGAGGTTTTGCTCTTCGTTGAGCGTAAGGATGACGACGGAGAACATCGGATGCCCCAGAAAATTAACCACTAATGGAAAAACGCCAATGGGGCGTTTTTTCGAAGTGCGGCTTCGGCCAATGGCCTTCGCGTGGGAGTGGAGACGGCCAACGGCCGCAGTGAGGGGCGCAGAGGCAGGTATTTAAGTGGTGAACGGATCGGTGGATCAAGCGAGGCGGTCGTGGGCGTCGAGCTGGGCGAGGCGGGTGGCGGAGAGGAGCGTCACCCAAAAGGTGGCGACCACGGCGGGGCAGCCGAAGGGGAACTCGACCCAGGCGTAGAGCAGAAGGAGGCCGCATCCAGCGAGCAAGTACGCGGGGAGCGAGCCGGGGCGCTGGCGGAGCGCGGAGATGGCGGGCAGAAGGATGAGGAGGCCGAGGAAGGCAGTGCCAGTGAAGCCGGTTTCGGCGAGGGATTGGAGCCAGTCGGAATGGGCGTCGACGTAGAAGAGGGGAAGGCCGTCGGTAGATTGTTGGGTGTTGTAGCGTTGGAAAACGACCGGGTAAGAACCGAGTCCCCAGCCGAAGGTGGGATGGTCGGCGACCATGCGCCAGGTGTCGGTGTAGAGAGTCGCACGCGAGCCGATGCTGCCTTGCGCGCGCATGACGGCGAGTTGTTCGCGGGTGTCGGCCGTGCGGGCGGCGATGAAGGGGCGGGCGAGGTCGAAGATCGTGTAGACGGCCAAGAGAGCGGTGAAGACCAGCGCGAGCGCGGGGGCGAGCCGGTCGCGTTTTTCGGAGGATCGGCGTCGGACAAGGCGGCGTAGTGCGTCAAAGAGTGCGGCGGCGAGGAGCAGCGTGGCGAGCGCGGTGGAGGAGCGCGAAGTGCTGAGGGGCGCGGTCGCGGCGAGGAGAAGTGAGGCGACGAGGCCAAGGAACGCAGGGGAGTGCCAGAAGTCACGACCGCCGGTGCGGAGGGCGTGGTAGAAAACCAGGCCGAGCGACGTGGCAAGCATGAGGAGGACGAACGCGCCCCAGTGGTTGTGGTAGATGAAGGAGGCGAAGAAGGTTTTGTTGGGCGAGGGGATCGCGCCGAAGAAAAGGCCGGAGGCGCCGGTGAGTTTTTGGAGCGAGCCGAAGATGGCGAGAGCAAGGGCGTTGCCGGCGAGAACGAGCAGGAGCGCGCGCAGCGTGCGGCGGGTTCGGATACAAAGGAGGAGGTTGAACGCGGGCAGGAAAAGGGCGTTGAATAGCCAGAGCTGGTCGAGGGTTTCCTCGGGTTGTGCGCTGCACGGCCAGGCGGTCAGTGGGCTGATGGGCACGAGGACTTCAGCGTCGTAGATGATGCCGGCGCGGAAGGCGGGCTGGAGTGTGCTGAGGAGGACGAGGACATTGTATCCGAGAAGCGGCCACAGGAAGTGGAGCGTGCGGAGCGATTGGGGATTTTCACGATTTCGGAAACGGGTGATGACGGCGGCGAGCGTGAGAATGATTCCGAGGCTGCCCACAACGGAGAGGAGGGGGGGCGCCCAGGCAATGTTTCCGCCGAAAGCCCAGCTGGCGACGATCACGACGAGCGCGGCGTGAAGGGCGGCGAGGAGTTCGAGGGAAGGTTTGCGGGCGGTGGGCAAGGCTAGGGAGGGAAGACGGGGAAGAGGGGAAAGGGGGAGATTTCGGAAGGGTGAACCGCTAATGAAAAACGCCAATGGGGCGTTTTCTCGGAGTGCGGCTTCGGCCGATGGCCTTCGCTTGGGAGCGGAGACGGCCAATGGCCGCAGTGGGGGGCGTGCTCAGGGATAGTTTAGGAGGTTGTTGTTGAGGGGAGTGAATTGAGCGCGGCGAGGAGGCCGGTGGTGGTTTGGGCGTAGGTGTAGCGGGCGATGCGCTCGATGACGGCGGCGCGGATCGGAGCGGCGTCGCGGGTGAGGGCGGCGAGTGCGATGGAGAGTTTTTCGCGGAGGCTGGCGGGGTCGTTTGCGTTGAAGACCCAGCCGGTTTCGCCGTCGGTGATGAGGTCGCGCTGGCAGCCGACGTGGTCGCTCACGAGGCAAGGCACGCCGAGGTGCATGGCTTCATTCACGGCGAGGCCCCAAGTTTCGTAGCCGCCGTGCGAGGGCAGAACGAGGAGGTCGGCGAGGAGGTAGCGGGCGGGCATTTCGCTTTGGTTGGCGAAGGGTAGGAACTGGAGGTTGGCGTCGGGCGAGGCGGTCGCAGCGAGCGCGAGCATGTCGGGCTTTTCGGGGCCATCGCCGACGAAGATGAGCGCGGTGTCGGGCGGGTTGAGCGCGAGGAAGGCTTCGAGGAGGGCGCGGGGTTGTTTTTGCGGGATGAGTTTTCCGGCAAAGAGGATGACGCGAGTTTGAGCGGTGAGGCCGAGTTCGACGCGGAGTGCGAGGGAGATGTTGCGATGCGAGGGCGACGCCGGATCGAAATGCGCGGCGTTCACGGCGTGGGGTGCGAAGAAAAGTTTTTCGTCGGGCACGCCGTGGTGGCGGAAGTAGTCGCGGTTGGCTGCGCCGACATAGGTGATGGCGGCGAACCGGCGATAGAGAAACGAGAGGAGCGGTTTCTTGAGAAAACCGGGAGCTGGGCGTCCGAGCAGGTGGGAATCGCCGCGGAAAATCAGGGGGATTTTTTTGAGGCGGGCCCAGGCGATGAGTTTGAGATGCGTCGCGTAGTTGTAGCCAAAGAGAAGAATCGCGGTTGCGCCCCAGTCGTCGATGCGGGCGTGGAGCGAGGGGTTTTTCAGTCCGAAGAAGCGGAGCGTGTCGGGGCGGCGGGCGGTGTTTTCGACGAGTTCCCAGTCGTAGCCGCTGGTGAGATCGACGTCCCACGAGAAGGTTTTCTGGAATTTTTGGTCGCGCGTGGAAGCGAGGCCGGTCTCGTCGAGATAGAAGACTCGGAAGGTCAGCGCGGTGTTCGCGCGCAGCCACTGGAACCACGGGCTGTAGTACTGCGTTGGATGCGACAGGACGATGGCGAGGCGCGGCGCGGAGGAGTTAAGGCTGAGGTCGGAAAGGGTCACAGAGGGCACAGAGCATGGAGGCGGATGAAGCGGAGGCTGACGAAAGAGTAAGAGAAAGAGGAAAGAGAAAGAGCGCGGAGCCGGGGCTAGTTGATGAATCTTCGGAGAAGGAAGCACAGGCCGAGGACGGCGACGCAGGCTTGGTAAAGAGAGGAGAGCCAGAGGCTGAGGGTGAACTCCACCTGAAAACTCCAGGCGAGCAGGATGACCATGAGGACGCCGCCGTAGGAGAGAAGCGGGCCGCCTTCGGCGAAGCCGGAGATTTTTCGGAGGAAGGCGGCGAGGAAGGCGGCGATGCCGATAGTACCGAGGAATCCAAAGTTGGAATACGCCTCGGCGAGCAGGCCGAAACCGATGGTGGTGCGGGTGGTTTCGTCCTCGGTTTGCAGGCCGTAATAGACGGAGAGGCGGCTGGTGCTGACGTGGCCGGGCGGTTTTTCGGGCCAGAGGAGGCGGGGCACGAACTGGCCGGGGATATGTGCGTAGGTTTCGCCGTCGAGATATGGGTACGGTTGCGGGGAATTGCTCACGACGAGGCAGAGGATGTGCAGGAGCGAGGTGCGCTCGATGAGGCGGGCGGTCATTTTATTACCGCCGTTCGGAGCGTCGTCGGAGGAGAACGTGAGTCCTTGATTGAACCACTCGGAATAGAAACGCGGGAGCGTCGCGACGGTGGGCGTGACCCGCTCTGCGACCGTCCAGTAGCGGGCACGCATCTCGGATTTACCGTTATGGAGGACGGCGAGCGTGGCGAGGACGACCGCCGCGAGGATTGCAGGCACGCGACCGCTGGCGGAGATGTAGCCGACGAACGCGAGCAGGATGGTCGTGATGGCGCCGACCATCACGAGTGTGGCGCCGATGGTGGCGCACTGAACAAAGAGGTTGAGAAAAAACATGAACTTCTCGGCCGGCGAAAGGCTGCCCTGACCGAGACGACGGCTGGTGATGAAGGTGCAAAGAATGCCGATTCCAAAAAAGACCGCGCGCAACACACTGCCGATGCTGCCAGGAATCCAGTCTGTGAATGTGCTGACGAGCAGGTAGGCGGACGAGATCGTCATGCCATGCTCAAGCCAGCGGCCAAGCGTGGGACCGACGATCTCTTCGCGCCAGAAAGGCGAGATGCCGGCGCGTGCGGGGACGAGCGCGTGGACGAGGATGGCGGTGACTTGGAAGAGGATCACCTGAGCGGCGGCGAGGGTGACGTCGTCGAGCGGATACGGAAGCAGGGCCTCGTGACCGCCGAGCAGCGGAAAGGCGTAGGTGTTGGCGGTGGTGAAGAGGAGCACCTCGAAGACGGGCAGCGCGGTGGTGCCGCGTTTGGCCCAGCGCCAGAGGGGAACGAAGGCGAGGACGATCATCACCAGGCCGAGCTGGAGGTGAAGTGGCGTGCGGACTTCTGCGGTGACAAAAAAGTAGGCGAGCGTGGCGACCAAGGCGACGACCACCGCGGTGCTCATACGTCGTGTGCGCGCAGCAGAACCGGCGTGAACGGAAGACGTGGGGGCGTTCATGGGTGACCGCTGCGTTCGCGGTCGAGTGCTGTGTCGAACAGCGCGCATTGGCGGGCGGTGAGAGACTGCGACAGGAACTCGCGTTGGAAAAGGAGATCGTTGCGCGGAGGTGCGTCGAAGGACGTGAAGCCTTCGAGTGCGTGGGTAAAAAACGCGTGGAGCTGCGCGTCGGATGCGGGCGAGGAGTCAGCCGCTACGTTCTCCGAGAACGGGACAACGGTTGAGCACGCGAGCTCGTGCAGGAGAGATTCCAGCGTGCTGTGGCGAGGAACGACACTGAGCATCGGGCGGGCGGCGAGATAGTAGGGATAGAGTTTGGACGGCGAATACGCGGGGTCGCTCGAGCCGAGAAGCAGGAGAACGTCGGCGTGTGCCTGGATGCGCAGGCATTCGAGGTGGCCGAGGCGATCCGGGCGTTCGTGGACGAGGTGGCCGACGCCGAACTCGCGGGCGAGGAGCGCGACTGTTTCGACGCTGCGGCCGGCTGGCGCGTAGCTTGTGCCGAGAAATTCGAAACGCAGACGGGCGTCGGCGGCGGGATTTTTCCGGTGGAAGGACGCGAGCGCGTGGAAGAGGACGCGTAACGCAGGCGCCATGATCGGGCCGGCCGCGCCGGTGTAGACGAAGCGGACGGTGCCGGCGGGAGGCGTTTCGTCGGCTGCGAAGGGAAGAGCCCGAGCGGCGGAGAGGTCGGTTTCACTGGCGCCGAAGCGTATCACCTCTGTGGGCACACTGCGAAACCAGCGGTAGCGCGTTCGGAGATCGTCGAGGTAACGCGCCGACACAGTCATGAGCGCGCCCGCACGACGAAAGGACCAACCCTCGAGCACGCGTGCTTGGAGGCGGGCGAGCTGGTATTTCCAGCCACCCGGTGGGCGGCTCGCGCCCGGGCGTTCGTGGAAGTCAGTCCGCCACGGGTCTTGAAGATCGATGACGTACGGCACGCCGAGGCAGGCGCGCCAGAGACGACCGAGGGTGAAGGTGAGGAACTGCGAGTTTGTGAGGAAAACGAGATCGATTTTTTCCTGGCGGATGAGGTGTGCGCCGGCGAACAGCAGATGAAACCAGGCGCGAAGTCCGAGGTTGCCGATGCCGAGGCGGCGAGACCACGCGGGCGAAAATGCACCGCAGCGATGAATGGCGATATCTGTGGGAACCGTTGTGAGCAGAGCGTCCTCGCGCGGTCCGCCGTGGACCGCGGGATCGAGGGTGAGGACGATCGGCTCCCAGCCGGAGGCGCGGTAATGCGGGAGACTCATACGCGCGCGCTGCATGTCGGGGGCGTTGATGGGTGGGAATGAAGGCGTGACGATCAGCACGCGGCGGAACGCAGATCGCCCGGACGAAGCGGCGGCTTGGGTGGCGGGGACGTTGACGGCGGGCGGGTTCATGCGAGCGCCTGTTCCACGAGGGCGAGCAGGCGCGGTTCTTCGCGTTCCCAGCAGTAGTGGCTTTCGGCGAGTGCGCGGGCGGCGCGGCGGCAGGCGGTGAGACGGGGGCGGTCTTGAAGGAACGCGTCCAGCGCTTCGGCGGCGGCGGAAGGGTTTTCGACAGGCACGAATAAACCGATGGGCGCACGGGCGAGGACCTCGCGTTGGCCGCGGGTGTCGGAGGCGACGACCGCGAGACCGGCGTTCAGGTACTGGAGGATTTTGTTGGAGATCGTGAGGTCGTGGTTGAGGTTGTCGGCCTGTTCCAAGGCGAGGCCGATGTCGTGTTCCGCGATGAGCGCGGGAAGCGCGTCGGGTGGCACGAGCGGGCGGAGGTGGACTCGGCGACGTTGCTCGGCAGAGAGCGGCGCGAGCAACGTGGAGGCGAAATCGCCGGCGGGTTCGCCGAGGAGCACGAGTTCGCTGGGCGTGCGCATGAGCTGCCAGGCGGCGAGGAATGATTCGAGCCCGCGACCGGGGCCGAGCGTTTGGGAGAACCAGAAGAAGGAATGCGACGCTGAAGTAGCGGGTAACGGGTCGCGAGTAGTGAGTAGGTCGGCAGAAGAGGAAACGGAGCGCGGTGAGGGTTGGAGCGGGAAGGCGTTGGTGAGGACGTGGGTTTTTGGGCCGCCGTAACGCGTGTGGAGCGCGTCCGCGAGAGCGTGCGAGGTCGTCACGGTGTAGGCGGCGCGATGGAGCAAGGTGTGTTCGGCGGCGCGAAGTTGGCGAAGTGGGCGGTGGCGGCGGGCGGTGCGTGGCAGATCTTCGGAGTGCCAGTCTTCGAAGTCGGCGGCGATACGACGGGTGCCCACGAGAGCGCGGCCGACGCAAAGTCCGAGTTCGGTGTGGACGATGGTGAGATCGGCTGGCGTGGCGGCGGTGGCGCGGAGCAAGGCGGAGTATGGGCCGAGGGCGTGGAGCGACGGAAGGCCGAGGGAAGTGATTTTTCTCGCGAGCCAGATCCGCAGGCGGAGCGGTAAGGAGTCAGCCGATACGGTGCGTTTGGCGAAGGGATGTGTGGCGAGGAGCGCGGCGTCTTGTCGCTCGTCTTGTTCGCGTCCGCGGACGCTGAGCACAGTGACGTTGTAGCCGGCGCGTGCGAGGGCGGTGGCTTCTTTCAGAGGACGCGGCTGACGACAGAGCGGACCGGAGCTGACGACGAGGATGCGGCCGCGGCGGGTCATTCGGTCCCGTCGAAGAAGCGGTCGCGGAGCCGGTGCCACCAGCGGCGGCGAGACATGCGGACGAGGGCCTCGTTCCAGTCCACGAGACTCTCGTTGAAATCGTGGTCGCCGAGCTGGGCGGCAGGCAGATCGGGTTTCTCGATACGCGCAAGGAGCTCGGGGATTTTCTGGTAGAAATCCTCTGACCGGTAGGGCGGATGTAGTGTCCAGCAACCGGGTGCGGGGCCGGCGAAGTCGAAGCGTTTGAGGCGCGTCCGTTGCATCGCTTCGGTGAGCAGATTTTCGGGAAGTTCCTGGCCGGGAAATCCGTCGAGCAAAGCGCTCGCCCGGGCCCGCAGTGCCGGGGCGCGGGGGCGGAGCGCGGCGATGCGTTCGCGGAAACGGGTGCGGCTGAAAAGAAAGACGCGGGTGCTCATCGCAGCGAGTTCGTAGCCATCGACACCGTCCAAGGTGGTGCGTGTGGCGGGCAGTTGCTTCAAGCGTCCGTCAGGCGCGGGAGGGCCGGGAAGCGGGGCGGTGAAGAGGAGCTCGGGATGGTTGTTGTAGAGCGGCAGCGCGGTCTCCAGCCAGCGAAGGCCGTCGCCGCCGAAAAACATGTCGGGTTCGGCGTGCAGGACGAAGTCGTGGCGCGCGGCGTGGAGACCGAAAAACCAGGCGAAATAAGGGCCTCCGCGCCAGTCCTTCGAGGGGACGCGGACGTCTCCGAAAAATTCGTCGGAGACGGCGTGGCGGGCCTCCCGCGTGTACTCGACCTCCAGCACGCGGGCGCCGGGAATGGCGTTGGCTATATCCAGAATGCGGTGACGGGCGGCGCGCCACTCGTCGTCGAATTCACCGCTCTTGGGCCGGATATCGACGGTAAGAAGAATTTCGCCGACGCCGCGGCGCCAGAAATCCGCTTGATGCGCGAGTAGTTGCCGGGCGAGCCGGTGATCGCCGGGCGCGAGATTGATCTGAAGGGTAACGGGAAAGGGATCGGTCGGCATGAATCAGGATCCGTGGAACAGAAACGCGAAAGGGGAGTTTTCAGGAAAGCGTGTCGCAGTCTGCTCGCCGGGCAAGTCGCGCCAATCAAGAACGTTCATGCGAGCAGGCGGCGGGCAAGGCGCCAGCCGAGAAAACGCGAGAGGAGTCGAAAGCGACCGCTCCCAGGAAAGGGGCGCGGACTGCCGCCGAGCTCTTTGCAACGTTGCTCGGCGAACCGCGAGAGTTCGGGCGCGCCGGGATGAAGTTCGAAGGCGGTCCATTTCCATGCAAAGGCGGCGGCGGCAAGCGAGCGAGGGGAGCTGTCGGCGGCGAGCAGGTGGCGGAGGGTGAGTTCGACGGAACGAAAGAGTGAAGCGAGGGCACGCGGATCCCGACGGCGGCTGAGGCTGGACGAGAGATTGGAGCGATAGAAGCTGCGGGCGTCGGCGCAGAAGAGGATGCGTTCGGCGGCGAGGGAAACGCGGGCGAAGTATTCACCGTCGTCGTTGAGCGAGAGGGTTTCGTCCCACGGGCCGGCGGCGCCGAGCAGGGCGCGCGGAGCGAGCCAGGCGGCGGGGTGCATCATGGCGATTTCCTCGAAGTTAAGTTGAAGAAATTCCACGCCGGTGAGGTCGCGACTATTGGGATGTGGCGTGAAGACGGCGGAGGCGGGATTATTTTCGAAGCGTGCCCAGGAACCGGATGCGAGAACGCGCGGACCGAGCGTCGTCAGCCGGGATAGCTGGCGCTCGATTTTGTCGGGGGCGAGCAGGTCGTCGGCATCGAGAAACTGGATATACTCGCCGCGGGCGAGACTGAGCGCGTGATTGCGGGCGGCACTCGCGCCGTAGTTGGGCTGGGCGATCACCCGGATGCCGGCTTGGGAGGAGATAAACGTGTTCGCGATGGCGCGCGTGTC
Source organism: uncultured Opitutaceae bacterium (assembly GCA_946482625.1). The sequence goes on along the minus strand of CAMLSH010000002.1, from coordinate 8,751 downwards.
GTCGGTGGAGCCGTCATCGACGACTACGATTTCCTTGTGAGGCCAGGTTTGCGACAGGGCTGACTGGAGCGTGTCGGCGATCCAAGGCGCGGCGTTGTAGGCCGGGATGAGAATGGAGACGAGGGGAGTCACACGAGCGGGTGAGGTGACTGTGCGGGAGGAAGGCAGCGGCGCCAGTTTTGTTGAAAGTACCAACGTTTCGAATCGGCGACGTAGTGGTGCATGATGGCGTGGCATTCCAGCGCCTCGGGAGGCTGAGGGAGCGTGAGGTAGTCGGCGGCGGGTGCGATGGTGCAGTCGCGGCCGGCGAGCAGGACGGCGACGAGGGCTTGTTCGAGATAATAGCTGGTGCGCTCGCGCGCGATCAGCGTGGCGCAGAGCCATTCGAGCTTTTCCCAGTCGAGTTCGTCGCTGTTGAGTCCGCAGAGGCCGACATTCAGGCGGTCGGCCAGAGGTGCGACGGCGAGCGAGGCGAGGAGTGCGTCGGAATAGCCGTAAGAGCGCCGGCAGTCGACGGCGTGTAGTGGATTAGTGGGTGCGTCGAGCCAGTGGGTGAGAAGATCGGGCGGGTGGAAAAAGAGGAGGTCGGAGTCGAGGACGAGTTTCCAGCCGGTGGAGCCGAGGTGCGGGTCGATGAGTTTGCGAAGATTGGGATAGTTGTCCCAACGCTCGCGGAGGACGGGAAAACGTTCACGAGGGAGAAGCGCGTCGAGGCGCGAGAGGGTTTCGGCGCGTGGGACGAATCGGGCGAGGGGGAAAAGGCGGGCGAGGGAGTCGCGTTGGTCAGGTTCGAGCGTGCCGTCATCGTAGACCGAGGGAGCGACCGGGCGGGTGGCTTGGGTGGAAAACGTGTGGAGACAGAACGCGGTTTGATACCAGAAGCGGCGACCGGTGAGGAGGTGGACCGGAAGAGGATTTTCGATTGTTGGCGGCGGGGCGAGTCGATGGGCGGCGGCTTCCATTTCTCGGCGGCCTTGGTCGGTGCGGCGACGTTCGAAAGGGCCGCCGTCGGCGAAGAAGGCGCGCACGCCGGCGATCGGCGCGTGGTAAAGCAGGTAGAGACTGCGGCCGGCGATGTGGCGGAGGGCGCTCATGCGTGTGGGGGCAGAACGCGTCCGTCGAAGTGTCCGCAGGCGCCGCGCCAGCGGATGCGGTTGGCGGGACGACCGGTCCAGACGCGATGGGTGAGCCAGGTTTTTAGTTTTCGCATACGGGCGCTGGTGGCGGAGATGGACGGCCAGGGGCTCGCGTCGTGAAGCAAGAGGAGGCGAGTCCAGGATTTCTGGATACCGTGGTTGAGGCGGGCGAGATAGTCGGGGGTGAGGCGCGATGCGGGGATGAGGTGAGTTAGTGTGAGCGCTGGAAGGTAGGCGACCTCCCAGCCGGCGCGCAGGACGGAGAAAACGATGTCGTTGTCGCCGGATGAAGAGAGTTCGGCGCCGCGGCGATCACTGAGGGCGGTAGCGTTTTGTTCGAGCCATTGGACGATGGCCGTGCGGCGTAACGCGAGGCCGGCACCGATGGGCGCGAAGTCGGGGTAGACGTTGCGCGTGGAGCCGGGCGGGCGGAGGCCGGTGGAGATGAGTTCGCGTTCGCCGAGATCGCGGAGGGCGAGCAGTGGGAGGAACTCGTGGCGCCAGTCGTCCGCGGCGAGAGGGGAGGAAAACTCGGGGAGCAATCTGCCGCCGAGGGCGCCGACGCGGGGAAGTCGGGCGAACGCGGCAAGTGTTTCGGTGAGGTAGTCGGGCGCGAGCACGTTGTCGTCGTCCACGAAGACAATGATATCGCCGCGGGCGGCGCGGAGGCCGTTGCGACGGGCGGCGGTGAGGCCGAGCTCGGGTTCTCGGAGGAAGCGGCAATTCGCCGGAGCGAAATCGGCGAAGTCGGAGGGCGCGAGCGAGGGCGAAGAGGCGTTGTCGATGAGGAGCGTTTCCCAGCGCTCGACGGGCAAGATTTGCGCGCGCAGAGCCGTCAAGGTGCGCTGGATACGGTCGTGGGCGGGATTGTGCGTGCAGAGGATGACGCTGAGAACGAGGCCGGAGGATGATGCGGGAGCGTTCATAGCTCGGCGTAATCCACTGCGAGGGAAGTGCGAGGAGCAGACAAGGCGTGCTCGATGGCGGCGATCACGTCTTCGGCGGCGATGTCTTCCAAGCAGACGCGATCGAAGTCGCAGCGGTTGCGTTGCCAGCACGGCGAACAGACAGGCGTGCGGGTCACGTTTTGATTGCAGCTGTAGCCGGTCAGACTCGGTGGCTCGCGTCCGCCGTAGACGATGACAGAGGGGCAATCGACGGCGCGGGCGAGATGCATGGGAAACCCCGCGGTACCCACGAAAAGCCGGGCGCGGGCGAGGAGCGCGGCGGATGCGCGGAGGGAGGTTTTGCCGCGGAGGTCGAGTGCGCCGGCGAGCGCTGGATCGTGGGCGGAACCGATTTGAATCACGGGCATGCGGCCGGCGAAGCGGTCGATCACGGTCTGCATGCGCGAGGCGGGCCATTGTTTGTTTTTCATCGGTACCGCGGCATCGAGGCCGGCGGCCTGGACGACGAGCGCTCCGGACGCGTGGGCGGCGGTGGCGAGCTCTGCGTCTGTCAGCGGGAGATATGGACGCAGCGCAATGCGTCCGTTGAGGCCGGCGCGGGCGCACATCTCAGCGGCCAAGTGGCGCGGGGGCGGCGTGTCGCGGTCGGAGAGGGCATCGAATTCTGAATACGAGAGGAAACGCGGCTCGCATTTGAGGCGGCGGGCGAGGGCGAAGAGCGCAGGGTTTTCGGGGAGCACGCGGACGTGGGAGTCGAAGCGATAAAGTTCCGGGTGGCGGCTGATGAACCAGATGCGTTTCGCGCCACGTTGGAGCCATTCGTGGATGGCGGTTGTGCAGAGCAGATCGTCGCCGAGGCCGCCGAGAAAGGAGATGACGATGTCGGGACGGCCGTGTTTCAGGAGCGTGGTCGCGGCCCAGAGCCAGAGCTGGAGACGGGAGCGCGGCGACATGGTCAGAGTCCGGACCATTGGGCTGGCGGACGCACGCCGCCGTCGGCGCGCACGATGCTGGCGGGGGTGTTGGGCCCAGGAAGGATTTCGACGCAGGTGCAGGACGGGACGTAGTCGATGCCGTCGAACGGGCCGGAGCGGGCGCCGACGTCGAAGGCATACAGTCCCGGCTGCAGGTGGACGGCGGGCAAGTCGGCGCGGATCCGACCGGCGGCAGTGGCGGTGAGGCGGGGACGGAAGCCGTTCCAGTCACTATCGAGCGAATACAGGCGGGTGCCGTCGAGCGTGGAGAAACCGCAGCCGAAGGAGATGTCGTCGATGTCGCGCGCGGAGGAGAATTCGAGCTCCATGGAGAACGGTTCACCGTGGCAGACGGGACGGCCCTCGTTGATGCGGAGCGTGCGGAGGAAAAGTTTTTTGCCGTCGGACGAACGGTTCGCGGTCAGGTCGACAACGCTGGCGTGGACGTCGCTGGAGTCCTGGAGATATTCGTTGAGCAGCGGAGCGGTGGGACCGGAGGCGCGGAGGCGGCCGCGTTCGAGCCAGAGAACGCTCTGGCAGAGGTTGCGGACGGTGCCGGTGTTGTGGCTGACGAAGAGGACGGTGCGGCCGTGTCCGGCGGAGACCTCGCGCATTTTGCCGAGGCACTTTTTTTGGAAGGCGGCGTCGCCTACGGCGAGGACTTCGTCGACGATGAGAATCTCGGGTTCAAGGTGGGCGGCGACGGCGAAGGCGAGGCGGACGTACATGCCGCTCGAATACCGTTTAACGGGCGTGTCGAGGAACTGTTCGATCTCGGCGAACGCGACGATCTCGTCGAATTTCTGGCGGATCTCGGCGCGGCTCATGCCGAGGATGGCGCCATTGAGAAAGATGTTTTCGCGTCCGCTGAGTTCGCCGTGGAAGCCGGTGCCGACTTCGAGGAGCGAGGCGACACGACCGTGGAGGGTGATGCGGCCGGTCGTAGGTTCGGTAATACGCGAGAGGATCTTGAGGAGTGTGGATTTGCCTGCGCCGTTGCGACCGATGATGCCGACGACGTCACCGCGGTTGATGGAGAAATTGATGTCGCGGAGGGCGTAGAAATCGGGGCAAGGGTGATCGGAGATAGAAGAGCGGCGGAGGCGGGAGAAGAAGGTGCGTGTGCTGTGGCTGAGGGTGTCGCGCAGGCTCGTGTGACGCGGGGCGGCGCCGAGGCGGTAACGCTTCGAGAGGTTTTCGACGGTGATGATGGGCTCGGACACGGAGGGAACAGGGTGGAGCGACGGTTTTTTAACCGCGAATGGACGCTAAGGGACGCGAGTTTTTTCGGAACGAATGATGGCCGCAAAAAGGCGCAGAGGGCGCAAAAGGAAGCAGGGCGATAAGAGGGTGATTGGTGGGATTGAGGGGAGCGGCGAAGGGCTGACGAAAGAGAAATAGGAAAGAGAACGATTTCTTAGATGACGTCGGAGAACTGGCGTTCGGTTTTGCGGAAGTACCAGAGGCCGCTGGCGAGCAGGAGGGCGGTGGTGAGGAGGGAGAGCCACAGGCCCGAGGGATCGAATTGGAGGCGTCCGCCGAGGAGGCACCAGCGGAAGCCTTCGACCATGCTGGTGAGCGGATTGAGTGCGAGGAGGTCGCGCCAGTTGGGAAGGAGGTCGGTGCGGTAGCCGACGGGGGTGACGAACAGGCCGATCTGAAGGATGAACGGGGCGATAAAACGGAAGTCGCGAAATTTGACGGTGAGCGCGGTGATCCAGAGTCCGGCGCCGAGGGCGATGAGGAGTGTGCCGAGGGTAAAAAGTGGAAGGAAGAGCAGTCTCCACGTTGGCCATACATCGAAGGCGGCCATCACGGGGAGCGTGAGCGCGAGGAGGATCAGCATGTCGAGCAGCGCGACGGCGAGCGCGGAGAGCGGCATGATGAGGCGCGGGAAATAGACCTTGGAGATGAGGTGAGAATTTCCGATGAGGGAGTTGCCGGCGTTGTTGAAGGCGGCGGAGAAAAGTTGCCAGGGAAGAAGGCCGGCGAGAACGAGGAAGGGGTAGGGAATCGATTCGTCGCCCGCGGGCATTTTGGCGAGTTTGCCGAAGACGAACCAGAGGAGGACGGTTTGCACGGCGGGCTGGAGGAGCGCCCACGTCACGCCGAGGACGGCTTGTTTGTAGCGGACCTGGATGTCGCGCCAGGCGAGGAGCAGGGCGAGTTCGCGGTAGCGCCAGAGGTCGCGCCAGTAGTGGAAATCGGCGCGGCCGGCTTCGATGACGAGGGGCGGGGGCCGCTCGCTGGCGCTCGCAGCTACGGTGGTGGCGGGAAGGGAGTTCACGCGAAGAGGAGGGAGCCGAGGCGGGCGCGGAAACGCGAATAGGAAAATGTGTCGGCGCGGGCGGCGATGGCCTCGCCGTCCCACTCGCGGCGAAGGGCGTGGATGCAGGCTTGGGCGAGCGCGGGGATGTTGGCGTATTCGGTGAGGACACCGGTCTCGGGCGAGAGGACTTCCGGGACGCCGCCGGAGCGGGCGGCGACACAGGGTTTTCCCTGGGCCATGGCTTCGAGGTAAACGAGGCCGAAGCCCTCGCGCTGGCTCGGGAGTGCGAAGATGCGGCAGTCGCGAATCTCGCGGCGGAGGTCGGTGTCGTTGACGTAGCCGAGGAAGCGGACGGCGTCGGCGAGGTGGAGGCGCGAGGCGATGGACTGGAGGCGGGGAAGGTCGTCACCGCGACCGACGATGCGGAGGCGGGCGGCGGGGATTTCCTGGCGGATCTGCGGCATGGCCTCGATGAGGTGGTCGATGCCCTTGTAGTTGTCGGCTGAGGACAGACGGGCGATCGTCAGGATGTCCGGGTTGGTGGCGATGGGCGTTTCGGGATCGGGCGCGGCGATGGAGAGATCGGGGTCGAGAGCGTTGGGGAGGACGACGGCGCGGTCGGGCGAGAGACGCGGGAAGTGTTTAAGGAGTTCGCGGCGGGTGAATTCGCTGACGCAGAGAATGCGGTGGGCGCGTTTAAGGGCGAGGCGTTCGAGAAGCGTGAACGGGCGCCAGACCTCGATGCCGTGGGCGACGAGCGAGTAGCGGAGCTTGGGGCGGAGGCGTTGCGCGAACCAGGCGGCGGGGAGCTGGCCGATGTGTCCGCAAACGATCTGGTCGGATCGGCGGCTGCGGCGGAGGACGGAGCGGAGGAAGCGGGATTTGTGGCGGTTGCAGGCTTCCCAGTTTTCGAGGCGTTTGTCGCTGTAGCGGCGGAGATTGGGGGAGTCGAAGGTGGCGTCGTTGAGGACGAGGAGATCGACGTGGCCGGAGGGGTGGGCGAGTTCGCAGAGCGCTTTTAGATAGAGACGGAGGATGCGCGGGATGCCGCCTTCGGAGGCGAAGAGTTCGGGGGCGAGGAGGAGGACTTTTTTCATTGGGCGGCGGAAAGGAGCGGAGGCGGAAGACGGAGGAAGCAGGAAGAAGTTTGGCCACAAAAGGGCGCAAAAGGGCTTTGGTGGATATGAGCGGTGCGTTGCGCCTAGAGGCGCGTGGCGATGAGGGGCTGACGAAAGAGAAAGATAACGAGGACAGAGAAAGAGGTTAGCGGCGGTTTACGAAGGTGATGAGGACGGCGAGGCTCCAGAGGCGGGACCAGTCGCGGCTGGCGTCGCGGGCGAGGAAGGTTTTCCAGCGGGCGTGGACGGCGGGTGTATTGAAGAATCCACTGCGGGCGACGCTGGTTTCGGAGAAGGTTTCGTCGAGGAAGGGGCGGAGCGGGCCGCGCATCCAGAGGGCGAAGGGGAGCGTGAAGCCGCGTTTGCGGCGGTTGAGGAGCGCGGGCGGGAGGAGGTCGCGGACGGCGTCGGCGAGGGCGGATTTGGGAGCGGTGAATGGGTCGTCTTTGAGGAACGCGGGTTGGCGCCAGAGCCATTCGAGGAGCGGGCGATCGACGAAGGGGACGCGGAGTTCGAGGGAGTGGCTCATGCTCATGACGTCGCTGTCGCGAAGAAGGACGTCGGCCATGTAGGTGCGGAGTTCCCAGGCGCTGATGATCGAGAAGGGGTCGGTATCGAAGGTGGGGGAAAGCGGGAGTTCCTCGCGGAGGTGGGCGAGCTCAGGATGTGGGGTGAAGGGGAAGGCGTGGGCGAAATCGGGGGAAAGGAGGGCGGTGCGTTGGGGCTCGGGGAAATTGCGACGTTGGAGGGCGGTGAGGCTGTGGAGGTCGCGGGCGTGTTCGAGGAAGTCGGCGAGTTTTTGGCGGCGGGTGGGGCCCCGGCGGAGTTGCGCGAGAAAAGGACGGCGGAGCGCGGAGGGTAACGCGTGCCAGAGCGGGAGCCAGCGGGCGAGGCGGGGCGTGCTGCGAAACCAGCGATAGCCGCCGAAGAGTTCGTCGCCGCCGAGGCCGGAGAGCGCGGCGGTAACGCCGCCGGCGCGGGCGAGTTGGCTGACGTACCAGGTGTTGACGGCGTCGCCCGTGGGCTGGTCGAAGGCGGCGAGGATACGGGGGAGATCGGCGGCGACTTGTTCGCCGGAGAGGACGAGGGCGGTGTGTTCAGTTCCTAGATACGCGGCGGTGGCGGCGGCTTCAGTGGCTTCGGAGTAAGCGGACTCGGCGAAGCCGATGGAGAAGGTTTTTAGTTTCGCGCCTTGCTGGCGGGCCATGAGGGCGGCGATGACGCCGGAGTCGAGTCCACCGGAGAGGAAGGCGCCGACCGGGACATCGGCGAGGGTGTGGGCCCGGATGGAGTCGTCGAGCTGGGCACGGAGTTGGGCGATGAATTCTCCGCGCGAGGAAGCGGGAGGAGGAAGAGTGAGGGGTGACGGGTGAGGGGTGAAAGCGGAAGAATCGGAGGAGGCGGAGGAGGTGGCGTCGCGGAACGTCCAATACGTGCGTACTTGGAGCTGGTTGTTTTTGAAGGTGGCGCATTCGCCGGGGCGGAGGCTGAGGGCGTCACGGTAGATCGTGGCGGGGGCGTGGGGGGCGAGGTAGGCGAGGCAGGCGTTGACGGAGGCGGGGGCGATGGCGTCGGAGCAATGGCCGGAGGCGAGGAGAGCGCGGAGTTCGGAGGCGAAGAGGAGCGAGCCGGGGGCGGAGGAGGCGTTGGAGCCGAGGGAATAGTAGAGAGGTTTTATCCCGAGGGGATCGCGGGCGAGGAAGAGCGATTGTTCACGGGTATCCCAGACGGCGAAGGCGAACATACCGCGGAGGCGGGCGAGACAGGCGGGGCCCCAGTGAGCGTACGAGGCGAGGAGGACTTCGGTGTCGCAGTCGGTGCGGAAGGTGTGGCCGGTGGCGGTGAGCTCGGCGCGGAGTTCGCGGAAGTTGTAGAGGGCGCCGTTGAAGACGAGGTGGTGGCGTCTGTCGGGCGTGGACGTCGGCTGGTGGCCGTGCGCGGGGTCGAAGATCGCGAGGCGGCGCATGCCGAGGGTGGCGGGGCCGTCGGTGATGAGGCCGTGGTCGTCAGGGCCGCGGTGAAGCATGGCGGCGTTCATGCGTTCGACGGCGTCGCGGCGGGCGTCGGGAGAAACGCGGGCGCTGATGAAACCGGCTATGCCGCACATAAGCGTGGGAGTCGGACGTGACGGCGAAGGGGCGTGTTGGCGCTGAGGAGCGGGCGCGGGAGCGCGGAGCGATGGGGGCTCGCGGCGGCGCGAAGGGTGCGAAAGGGGGCGGGAAGCGAGGAGGCCAACGGGGAGATGGTTGGGACGAGCGGCGGCGGGTGCGCGTAAGATCAGCAGGCGGCGCGGCTTATGGCAATCATCGGACCGGGTGGCGGGGAGTTAAATTTGGCTGAAAGTTT
>CAMLSH010000001.1 GCA_946482625.1 uncultured Opitutaceae bacterium | reverse complement strand
GCGGCTACGGCGGAGGTGGCGACGCGGGCGGGGGCTCGGTGAGAGAGAACGTTCATGGTGGGCTCTCAGAGTTTGTCGCTGGGGAGGGCGGGCGTGTTTTTGGGGAGCTTGATGGCTTTCGTCGCCTGCTCGAAGTCGTAGCCGTAACCGAGGAGCTTGGGTTCGCTGAAGGCGGGGCCGAAGAAGGAGATCGTGACCGGAAGACCGTTCTCGGTCATGCCGGCGGGGACGATCAGATCGGGGAAGCCGGTCTGGTTGGCGATGTTGGTGGCGGAGTCCGTGGGGCCGCGGGGAGACGGCGTGCCGGTGGGCTTGATGAGCCCGGCGGGACTGGTGCCGGTCGGGTAGACGATCGCGTCGAGGCGGTGCGCTGCGAAGAGGGCGTTTACGCCGGCGGTGATCATGGCGAGGCCTTCGTTCTTCGCGGCGAGGTAGATCGGGTCGTCCAGATCGAGAGCGACCGAGGCGGTGTACTTGAGCGCGAACGCCTTGGCGGGAGCGTTGTATCCGGTTTTGGGATCGTTGGAGAGACGGACGACGTCGTCGAAGGTCTTCGGGTATTTGGGGCCGGTCGTTTTGAGGTAGTCGGTGATCTGGGCCTTAAATTCGGAGGCCATGATCGTGGACGAGATGTCGAGGCGGCTGTGGAGGAGGAAGTCGGGGAATTTTACGTCGACGACGGTGGCGCCGAGTTTGGTGAGGGTGGCGACGGCCTCGTTGAAGACGCGGTCGGTCCCGGCGTTCTTGCCGGTGAAGTCGCGGGCGATGCCGATGCGGGCGCCTTTGAGCGAGCCGGTTTTGAGGAAGGCGGTGTAGTCGTTGGCGATCTTGCCGGCGCTCTTTTGGGTGGCGTCGTCTGCGGGATCGACGCCGGTCATGACGTTGAGGGAAACGGCGATGTCGTAGACGCTGCGAGCCATGGGGCCGCCGGTGTCGAAGGTGAGGGCGAGGGGGATGATGCCGTCGCGCGAGAGGAGGCCGTGGGTGGGCTTGAGGCCGACGATGCCGTTGACGGAAGAGGGGCCGCGGATGGAGCCACCGGTGTCGGAGCCCAGTCCAAACTGGGCGAATACAGCGGAGATGGCGGAGCCTGTGCCACCGGAGGAACCGGCGGGGCCGCGGGCGAGATCGTGGGGATTGAGCGTCTGGCCGCCGATGGAGCTGGAGCCGTTGGGGACGGCGCCGGCTTTGAGGATGGCCGGATCTTTGGCGCCGCTGACGGAGCCGCCGCCGCCGGCCCATTCGGAGAGATTGGCCTTGGCGAGGATGATGGCGCCGGCGTCGCGGAGTTTTTTCACGACGAAGGCGTCGTCGGGCGGGAGGGAGCCTGCGAGGAGTTGGGAGCCGCCGGTGGTGGGGAGGTCGAACGTATCGAAGTTGTCTTTGAGGACGATCGGGATGCCGTGGAGGGGCCCGCGGATTTTTCCGGCTTTGCGTTCGGCGTCGAGGGCTTTGGCCTGGGCGAGGGCTTTCGGGTTGAGGGTGATGACGGTGTTAAGCGTCGGGCCTTTTTTATCGTAGGCGTCGATGCGGGCGAGGTAGGTGGCGGTGAGTTTTTCGGACGTCAGGGAGCCGTCGGAGAAGGCGGCGTTGAGGTCGGCGATGGTGGAGGTGGCCAGATTCAGCTCCGCTGCGCGGAGCTGAACTGGAATGACCAGTGAACAGTGACCAATCACCAGTGTGGCAAGGGCGTGTCTCGCGAAGGAGGTGAAGGTCGCGAAGGGGCTGCAGGCGGTTGGAGAACGCTCAACGCTTAACGTTGAACGCTTAACGCTCAAGGGGCCGAGATGGATGGTGTGCATGATGTGGTGGCGCAGGTGGCGATGGCGGATCAGTAGGTGATGGTTTCGCCGGGGAGGGCGGGGGTCGTCGCAGGGAGGACGAGGCGTTTTGTGGCTTGTTCGTAGGCGTACGCGTAGGCGAGAAGGCGGGGCTCGCTGAAGGCGGGGCCGAAGAAGCTGATGCTCACCGGTAGTTTATCGGTGGTGACACCAGCCGGGACGATGACGTCGGGGAACTGCGTCATGTTGGCGATGCTCGTGAGCGAGCCGCCGATGCGGGCAGTCGTGTCGTTGGGCGAGGATTTGCTGATGAGGGCAGGGCGTTCGCCGCGGGTGGCGTAGACGATGACGTCGAGCTGGTTTTTGGTGAACGTGTTGAGCACGCCGTCGGCGATCATCTTCATGCCGTGCTGTTTTGCGGAGATGTACAGCGGGTCGGTAGAGGCGAGGCCGGTGTTGGATTTTTTGAGCGCGCTGTAGAGGCGCGGGTTGGGCGCGACGCGGCCGTGGGGTTCGAGTTTGTCGTGGAGGGCGATCATCTCATCGAGCGACTTGGGGTACTTCGGGCCGAGGGTGGCGAGGTACTTTCCGAGTTCTTCACGGATGTCGGCCTGACGGATGATTTCGGATACGCCGTTGCGACCTTCCATCACGACGGTGGGATAGGTGACGGGATCGACAATGATGGCGCCAAGGGCTTTGAGGTCGGCGATGGAGCGTTCGAAAATGGCGTCGACTTCGGCGTCTTTGCCGAGGCCCTCACGGAGGATGCCGACGCGCACGCCCTTCAAGGCGTCTTTTTTGAGGAAGACGGTGTAGTCTTTGTAGAAGAGGCCGGCGCTTTTCTCGGTGAGTGGATCGAGCGGATCGAGGCCGGTCGTGAAACCGAGGGAGAGGGCGACATCGTAGACGGTGCGGGCCATGGGGCCGCCGGTATCCAGGGAAAGGACACGGGGGATGATGCCGGCGCGGGAGAGGAGGCCGTTGGTGGGCTTGATGCCGGGGACACCGTTGGCGGAGGAAGGGCCGCGGATGGAACCGCCGGTGTCGGTGCCGAGGCCGAGCGGGGCGAACCAGGCGGCGAGGCCGGCGCCGGTGGCGCCGGAGGAGCCGGCGGGAATGCGGTCGAGACCGTGGGGATTTTTGGTTTGCCCCCAGAGCGAGCTGAAGCCGATGCCACCGCCGGCGAGTTCGTCGAGGTTGGCTTTGAAGATGATAATGGCGCCCGCTTCGCGGAGCTGCCGGATCATCAGGCCCTCGGTGAGGGTGGTGGAGCCTTCGAGTTGGAAGGCGCCGCCGGTGGTGGGCATGTCGACGGTGTCGAAGTTATCTTTGACGATGACGGGAATGCCGTGGAGGGGCGAGCGGCGGCCCTTGCTTTTGAATTCGGCGTCGAGGGCGCGGGCGGTTTCGAGCGCCTTCGAATTGAGCGTGATGACGGTGTTGAGCGCCGGGCCCTTTTGGTCGTAGGCCTCGATACGGGCGAGGTAGAGCTCGACGAGTTTTTCGTAGGTGAGCGCGCCGGCGTCGACGGCGGCGTGGATCTCGGGGATGCCGGCTTTGGAGAGTTCAAAGGTCGCTGCGGCCGCGGCGGCGGCTGCGAACAACGAACATCCAACGCCCACCATCCAACGTCGAAGTGACGGAAGACTGAGGCGGAGAACGCTCAACGCTGAGCGTTTAGCGCTTAACGCTGAAGTACGGAGAGCTGAAGACGCATGCATGGGATTTTCCGCCGTTGAGAGTTGGGCGTTCGATGTTGGATGTTGGGTGTTCATACCGGATCAGTAGGTGATGGTTTCGCCGGGGAGGGCGGGGGCGTGTTTCGGGATGCGGATATTTTTTGAGGCCTGTTCGTAGGCGTAGCCGAGGGCGAGGAGCTTGGGTTCGCTGTAGGCTGTGCCGAAAAAGCTGATACCGATGGGCAAGCCATCCGTGGTGAATCCGGCGGGGACAATCAGGTCGGGATAGCCGGTGAAGTTGGCGTAGTTGGTCGCGGACACGCGCGTGGTGGCGGCGCCGGGTGTGGGCGCCTCGCCGATCAACGCGGGGCGACGCGGGCTGGTGGGATAAACGATGGCGTCGAGTTTTTCCTTATCCATGAGTGCCTGCAGCGTTTCGCGGACAAAGGGGAGGCCGTGGTTTTTGGCGGCGAGGTACGCCGGATCGGTGAGGGCGGGGTATTTCGCCTCGGCGCGGTAGAGGGCGAGGCGGCCGGGATTGGGCCAGAAGCCGTCGGGGGATCGGGAGCTGATCTTTTCCGAGAGTGCGAGGATGTCGGCGTGGGTTTTCGGAAAGCCCGGCTTCAGCGTGGCGAGATAGTCCTGTATCTGCCATTTGAATTCAGGACGGCGGATCGCGTTGTAGAGTTCGCCGCGGATCGCGTGTAGGACGGGTGGGTACTTGATATCGATCAAGACGGCGCCCTGGGCCTTCATGACGGCGAGAGCGGACTCGATGGTGGTGTCGACTTCGGGGTCCTGGCCGAAGAAGTCGCGGGCGACGCCGATGCGGGCGCCCTTGAGTGCGCCTTTGTCGAGGAAGGAGGTGTAATCTTTCGCGACCTTGCCGACGCTGGTTTTGGTGGCGTCGTCGCGCGGGTCAGGCTCGCCCGCGGTGACGTTGAGAGAGACGGCGATGTCGTAGACGGAGCGGGCCATGGGGCCGCCGGTGTCGAACGAGAGCGCGAGCGGGATGATGCCGGCGCGGGAGAGCAGGCCCTGCGTGGGTTTGAGGCCGACGATGCCGTTGCTGGTGGACGGGCCGCGGATGGAGCCGCCGGTGTCGGAGCCGTAGCCGAGCGGTGCGTAGAATGCGGCGATCGCGACGCCGGTGCCGCCGGAGGAACCGGAAGGCGTGTGGACGAGCGAGTGGGGATTGTGCGACTGGCCGATGAGCGAACTCATGGCGCCGCCCGAGGCGAATTCGGAGGTGTTGACCTTGGCGAGGACGATGGCGCCGGCGGCGCGGAGGCGGGCGACGATGGTGGAGTCCTTGGGCGGGATGGAATTTTTGAGGCCGTAGAAACCGCCGGTGGTGGGCAGGTCGAAGGTGTCGTAGTTGTCTTTGTAAACGACGGGGATGCCGTGCAAGGGGCTGCGCGGGCCTTTCGCTTTGCGCTCGGCGTCGAGGGCGCGGGCTTCATCGAGCGCTTTGGGATTGAGCGTGATGACGGCGTTGAGGATGGGCTCGTAGGTTTCGACACGGGCGAGACAGAGGCTGACGAGTTTTTCGGAGGTCAGTGTGCCGGCGGCGAAGGCTTTGTTGAGGTCTTCGATGGTGGCGGATGCGAGCGGGACCTCGGCGGCAGGGGCGTTGGTGGCGGAGGCGGCGAACAACCAACATCCAACGCTCAACATCGAACATCCAAGTGACGGAAGGCGCAGGCGACGGATGAGGTTGAACGTGGGGCGGTGGAGGAGGGCGGAGGGGGACCGCTCAACGTTTAACGCTGAACGCTTAACGCTCAATGGATGGGACGGGAAGAAGGTCATGGGCGGTGGACGGCTGGCGGTGAGCGGGGTTTGGGGCCGGGAGAGAGAACGGAATGAGTAAGAGAACGAGAACGATTACGTCGGAGGGGCCTGGGAGGGTCGGACGGCCGGGGCGGCGGATGGCGCGCCGTGGTGTGCCCGGAAGTTGGTTACACAAAAAGGCGGCCGGTGGGGTGACCGGCCGCCTTGAGCGTTATCGCGCTTAGAAGAAGCGTTTCACCGCCAGCTCGTAGCTGCGGGGAATGCGGGCACTGGCCCAGTAGAAGGCGCCCTTGTTGAAGTAGAGCTTGTCGAAGACGTTGGTGATGTTGAAGCGGACCTCCCACGCGTCGTTGTGCCAGGTGATGCCGGCGTCGTGAGCGGTGGCCTCGGGGATGTTGATGCGCTTAAGACGATCGGTGCTGTAGGCGCCCTGTTGGTAGGCGGTCCAGCGGAGGTCGACGTTCTTGGTGGCCGCGTAGGTGGTGGTGAGGTTGAGCACGCGGTTTGGGAAACCTTCGACCTCGGCGTACACCGTGTTGGCGAGATCGGTCGGGATGTTGGTCGAGAGACGACCGCCGTAACCGAAGGCCTCGGCCGGAATCAGGACGTTGCCGTTGGCATCGACGACATCGGGATAACCGAAGAAGCGGGCGTCGGTGGTGACGCTGCGGGAGGAGCCGGGCAGGTAGACGTTTTTGCTCCAGTTACCGCCAGCGAGGAAGCTGAGCTTCTTGTTCACGATCCAGCGGACTTCGAATTCGATGCCTTCGCCGAGGGTGGCGCTCAGGCCGCCGTCACCGTCGGTAGGATCGAAGGAGGCGCGTGTCTGACGATACACAGCTGCGGAGGTGAAGAGACGACCCTTGAGGAAGTCTCCTTTGATACCGGCTTCCTTGAGTTCGGTGCGGGCGAGGAGGTTGCCAGCGACGTTGCCTTGGGAGACCGCGCCGGTGGAGGCGTTGACGAGCAAGGAGGCGTTGTCGGCGTAGCTCGCGTAGGGACGCAGGCCGAAGGGCGCGCGGTAGGTGAGGGACAGCGAGTAGGAGTAGTCGTGGTCGGAGCCCTTGACGACGGAAGCGCGGGAGCGGCCACCGTTGCCGTTGCGCAGGAAAAGACCCGCTGGTTGATAGCTCGAGGCATCGACGTGATCGGTGCGACCGCCGACGAACAGATCGACCTTTTCGAAGAACGTGAAGTCCGTCGCGAACCCGATGCCGGCGGTGGTCTGAATGGAGTCCTCTGCGATGGAGTGCTGGGAGCCGGTCCGTGTCGCATCCGACAGGATGGAGGCAAACGTATCGTTGGGCGTGAATCCGACCATCAGGCTGCGGCGGAAATCGATGTCCGCCGAGAGGTCCGTCATGCGTCCGCCCTCGAAGTAGTGGAAATTTGCGGACGCGAACGACTTTGCGGTCAGCCAGTCAACGGGCAGGGTCCAGTTCCTCGTGACCGTGATTTTCTCTTCGGCCGTGAACACCTCCTGGTGTTGCGAGAACGGATTGCGGCCGTACTTCACCTGATCGTGGTAGTCGGAGAGGAACTGGGCTTTGATCGTGAAGTCGGGATTGGAGTCGTTCACGAGATCGAAGAACGCGGTGTAAATGCGGGCCTCGTAGAAGTCTTCGCCGAAGGACTTCGCATAATCGAAGTCGACTGCCTTCCAGGACGTGGGATCGAGGTCGAAAGCGTGCGGGAGATAGACCTCGGAGCCGTTGATGAAGAGCTCGTAACCGGTACGCTGGTTGCCGGCGGTGTCGGTGTATCCGGCATTAAACTGCGCCATGGTGATCGTGCCGCCGTCGACCTGACCGGGCCAGGGGAGCTGGCGGTAGAAGGGCGCGTTGACCTGACCGACGTAGTTGAGCGAGTGGCCGATGTTGCCCGGGGAGGTGGTGCCGCCGGCGCCGAGGTTTTGCGGGCCGCTGCGGACGGCGCCGTCGCCGAAGTACGAGTAGTGGATCTCGTCGTCGCCGATATAGCCGTTGCCGTCGCGGTCCATCTGATAGCTGAAGCCGCCATTCCAGTATTTGCCGGTGTCGACGAGTTCCTGGGTGGTGCGGTTGATGCCGCCAGGAAGGCCGCCGCGGGAGAACTGGGAAACGCCGCCGGTTTCCATGCGCCATTTATCGGTCAGGTCGAGCGTGAGCGTGGCCTGCACGATTTCTTGTTCGTCGCGGGCCTGACGGAGTTGCGGGGAGTTATTATAGTAGCTCCCCGAGTTCTCGAAGTAGCCGAAGACGTGATAGCCGCCCTTCTTGCCGGCGATCTGAACGGGGCCGCCGACCTCGGCGGTGACGATGCGTTTATCGAAAGAGCCGACGGTGAGGCTGGTGCTGCCGGTGGGCTTATCGAGATATTTCCCCGTTTTACCGAGGCGGGCGGTCTTCGGGTTAAAGTTCATGTAACCGCCGATGCGACCGAGGCCGAAGATTGGGGAGGGAAGTCCGCGGACGATCTCGATGGAGTCGTTGGCGGCGAAGACGGTGCGCCAGTTGCCCTGCGGATCGATGCGGCGCATGCCGCGGAAGTAAAAGTCGGAGGTGACGTTGCGGACGTTGACGTTGCCCTGGAGACCGAAACGGAAATTTGAATACGTGCTGGGGACCAGACGCGCGATATCCTCGGAATTACGGATGGAAAGCGAGTCGATGAGGTCGGAGCTGAGCACGGTGACCGAGCGGGGCGTGTCGACGATGGGTTTCGCGAGACCGAGCACGCCCTCGATGGGCTGGGTGGGCATGATCAGGTTGATGTCTTCACCTGCCTCGGTCTCGAGATCGTCGAGCTTTACCACCGGTTCGTTGGCGGCGGGGGCGGTGCTCTGGGCGAAAACTGCAGGGCCGCTGGCGAGGCAGCAGAGGGCGGCAAACAACAGACGGGCCTGACGTCTGCGGTGGATGTCTTGGATGCGTGATACGTTCATTAGTGTGTGGGCTTCGGTTTACTTGGATGGCTGCTTGAGAAGCGTTTCGGCTTTCAGCCGAACCGATGCCAAGGCGCACATTGTTCCCGGGCGTTTCGGATAATTCATCGGAAGGGCGCGCAGGAAGAATTTCGCTCAACACGCGAGGGATCGCGGCGATCGGTGGAGGCGGGCGTCTCACCTGTAGTGGACGAGTGGGCACAAAAAATCCCGCTCCTGTGAGGAAGCGGGATTGAGCTGATGACAGACTACAGCGAGCAGGTCAGGCGCAACGCGCCCCACCGTTAGAAGCGACGGGTGACGGAGAGCTCGAAGTTGAGCGGGAGGCCGGGCTGGAGGAGCGTGCCGCCGAAGGAGCCGTTGTTGGGAACGAAGTATTCCTCGTCGAAGGCGTTGCGGATGGTGAGCGAGACACGCCACTGCTTGTGGTCATACGCAGCGGTGAAGTTGTGCGTTAGGTAGCTCGGGAGCGTGAGCAAGTCGGGCAGCTCGGAAGAGGCGGCGACGGAGTCGACGTAGTTGGCGCTCCAGCTGGCGCTGAAACCGCTGTCCCACGAGTAGCCGACGAACGAGCCGAGGACCCAGCCGGGATACTGGCCGAACTTATCGTAGCGCGCATCGGAGTTCGGGATGGTGACGAAGGCGTTGCCACCGTAGAGGAAGGCGTTGGCCGGGACGATCACGTTGCCGTTGGCGTCTTTGATGTCGGAGACGCCGAGGTAGTTGGCGGTGACCGCGGCGGTGCGGGTCTGCGACGGATCGAGTTTGACGCGATCGATCGTGAGGCGGGTGGCGCTGGCGATGAACGACCAGTGGCGGTTGGGAAGGTAGCGGAGTTCGAGCTCCATGCCCTTGTTCTGATTGGAGCGGTTGTAGCTCTCGCCTTCCTGCATCACGTTACTGCTGCGGATCTGGTCGAAGAAGGAGGTGGAGTAGAAAAGTTTGTCCTTGAGAAACTTTCCTTTGAACCCGGCCTCCTTGAGAGAGGCTTCCGCGAGGATGGCACCGGTAAGGACGTTGGAGTACGACACTTCCTGGAAGGTGCCGGTGAGCGCGGAGGACGCCTTGGCCTGAGTGTAGTACGGCGTGAAGCCGGCCCACGGCGTCTTCAGGTTAACGCTGATCGAGTGGGAGAGGGCGTTATCTTTATTGCTGATGCTGCGGGGAGCGCTGTGAACACCGGTCGCGGCATTGGTGACATTGGAACCGGTGGCAGTGGTGCCGCCGCGGGCGTACTGGGCGCCCTCGTCGGTGGTGATATCGATCCAGTCTTTGCGGACACCACCGGTGATGCCGAGGCGCTCCCAGAGCGTCAGGTCAACCATCGCGCCGAGGCCGGTTTCCATGTAGTCGGAGGAGACGTTTGAGCTGATGGGCTCGCCGGTGGTGAAACTGCTGTCGCCGTGGCGCACGAAGGACGCGAAGGTATCGGTGGGCGTGTAGCCGCGGACGAGGTCGCGGCGGTGGTCGTAGTCACCGCTGGTCGCGATGCGGAAGGCATCGGAGAAGCGGAGATTGGCGGAACCGAGGAGATTCATCACGGCCCATTCCGGAAGCTTGTTCAGCACGGGGATCGTGGAGGCCTGCCGGGTGACGGTGTATTTGGCTTCTACTACGCTGATCTCCTGACGTTGATTGAAGGGGAGCTGCGATTCCTTCTCTTGGAATTGATAGTCATAGAAGAACTGCAGCTTCTGGGTGGCGTCGGAATCGGAGTCGTCGAGGAAATCGAGGTAGCCGGTGTGCGTGTAGCCGTCGGCCTTTTCCTCGATGGCGACGAGAGACCAGTCGCGGCCGACGTACTGGAGCTCGGTGGGATTCAGGAAGAAGCCGGCGGGCGTGTTATTGAGGTTGTTGATGAGCGCATTGGCAGCGGAGCCGTCCGCGAAACGGATGGGGCCGGCGGCTAGGATGGCCTGGCCCTGCGCGGATGCGGCGACGGAGGCGTACTGCGGCGTGTTGAGGAGGTTGATGAGAGTCTGTGGGGCGCCGATGATGGAATTGGCGCCGCGGAGCTGGCTGACGGTGGCGAAACTCACGGAGAGCGGACGCGCCGGCGTGGTGCCGGTGATCGAACGGCTGTCCTGTATCTCCTTTTCGGAGACACGACCGTCGCCGTTGGTGTCCAGGTTGACGAGGGCGGAGCCGCGGAGGTAGGTGCCGGCGTTGAAGGTTGCCTGATCGACGCGATTGGCGCCGGCCTGACCTGCGTTGATGGCGCGTTGGTAGATGAGGCCCGATTCCAGGCGCCACTTGGGGGTAAGATTCAACGCGAGCGAGGCCTGGAGAACGCGGTCGCGCTGGAAGTTGTCCTCGAAATAGCTCTCGGAGTCGTTGACGAGACCGAAGACCTGGAAACCGCCGGACATGCCTTTGATGCTCAGCGGCTGGGCGTAGTTGAACTGAGCTTCGACGCGGTCGTAGGAGCCAATGACGCCGCTAAAACTTCCGGTGGCAGTTTCGAGGTAGCGGCCGGTGGTGCCGCGGACGGACTTGGGTGTGTAATTCGTGTAACCGCCGATGCGGCCGTTGCCGAAGATGGGAGACGGCGGGCCGCGGACGATCTCCACGTTTTCCCACATCGTAATGACATTCCGGATATTTCCCTGGGCGTCGATGCGCTTCATGCCGCGCAGGTAGGTGTCGGCGGGCAGACCGCGGAGCTGGGTGGAGCCGGCGATGCCCCAACGGTTGACGGTGTAGGTGCCGGGGACGATGCGGGAAAGCTGGTCGCCGTCGCGAATGCCGATCTTGTCGACAAGGTCCGAGCTGATGGTGGTTACCGAGCGCGGCGTGGAGACGAGGTCCTTGGAGAACCCGAGCGCGCCCTGGAGCGGCTGCGTGGGCATGATCATATTTGGGTCCTCACCGGCCTCGGTCTCCAGATCCTCCAACTTGACCACCGGCTCATCGGAGGCGGCGGTCGCTTGGGCGAAAACAACGGGAGTGCCGGCGAGGCAGCAGAGCGCGGCGAACAGCGGCGCGGATCGCCGGCGGAGCAGGACGTATTGGATACGTGACGGATTCATGAATTGGCTTTGGTCGTGTGTTGGGTTCGTGAGGGCGCGGACTGAAAGCGAGACCAGTGCCATCCACGGACGATGTGCCGGCGCATTCGCAAAATTCATCGCGAAGGCGCCGGGATATAGTTTGGTTCAACCGGCGTGGGCCGAACCGCTGACGTAGTTGGAAGATGGGCACAAAAAAGTCCCGCTCGGGGTGGAGCGGGACTTGGAAGGAGTGAAAGTTTCGCCTTAAGGGACGGAGGCGATCGATGTGCCGGCCGCCTTGCGGGCGACCATCTCGGTGAGACGCTGGATCTCCATCTCGGCGGCGCGTTTCGCGATGCGGTGACTTTCGCTCTCGCGTGTCATGGCGAACGCGCGGGCGGCGAGTGCTTCCTTGGCGGAACGCGCGGCGGCGAGCTCCGTTTCGAGAGCTTTCACGCCCGCCGTGTTTTTGACGATGAGCTCCTGATTCGTGGCGATCTCGGCGGCGAGGCGGTCGCCGGACTCTTTCCATTTGGCGCGTTTCTCGGCCTCTTTTTGCTGTTCCTCGGCAATGCGGGCGGCGGCGCGTTTTTCAGCGTCGGCTTTGGCGCGATCGATGGCCTCCTGTTTTTTTGCCTCGGCCTCAGCTTTGACCAAGGCAACACGTGTGGCCTCGGCCTGGGCTTCGACTGCGGCGGACTTGGAATGCTGCCAGAAGATGACCCCAAAGACGGCCATCAGGACGACGGGAGTGATGATGTAGAAACGATTCATGAGAAGAGAAGTGCGGTTCAGGAGGTTTTCTTGGCGGCGGCTGCTGCGGCGGCGGCGCGTGAGTTTTCGGCGGCGGCTATCTGGGTGATGAGCGATTCGAGCGTCTTGATGTTTTCGCGGGCCTTGGCGACGAAGCCTTGGAGGAAGGTCTGCTCGGCTTCGATGAAGCCGATGCTCTCCTGGATCTTCGCGGAGGCCTCTTTCTCGGTCTCAATTTCCTTTTTCAAGCGATCCATCTGTTTCGCGAGTTTGTCCTGCTCGCGGAACGTTTTATCGCGGAGGTCGATGGCGGCCTGACGTTCTTCTTTTTCAGCGAGCTCGCGGGCTTCTTTTTCGGCGCGTTCTTTTTTGCGGACCTCTTGCGCGGCCATGGCATCAGCGAAGGCTTTGGCGCGGGCGTCGGCCTCGGATTTCAGTTTGTCCTCTTTTTCTTGTTTGGCCTGTTTTTCAGCGACGGCCTGGCGTTCTTTCGCACCGGTTTGATAGGTCATGAAGACACCGGTGAAGACGAGCATCGCGAGGACGGGAGCAGCGAAGTAGATTTTGTTCATAGAGGGAAAAGGTCAGGCTTTGGAGGGTGCGAGGTTCGCCTCGCGTTCTTTGAGTGCGTCGGTGATGGCGCGTTTGATAGGAGCGAGTTCGGACGATTTCACGTCGTTGTGCTGAGCGGCCTGGTCGGTCCAGCGCGCGGCGTCTTCGAGTTTGCCGAGTTCGTAGCCGAGGTAGGCGAGGTAGAGAAACGTCTGGCCGGGTTTATCGAGCTGGCCCTTGTTGCTGGCGTTGAGGGAGTGCGTGTAGGCGTCGTCGACGCGGCCTTGGGCGTAGTAAAGCTGACCCATGAGAAACTCGATCTGTCCGTCTTGCGGGAAGATCGCGGTGGCGCGCTTGAGGGCGTCGATGGCGCGGGCGTCCTGCTTCATCTGCTGGTAGGCGTTGGAGAGCAGCTCCCAGTTTTTCTTTTGATTTTCGAGGGAGCCGTCTTTGAGACCTTTTTCGAGGAGCTCGGCCGCGCGACCGAACTGCTGGATGCTGAAGTAGAGTGCCACGAGCGTATAGTTTTCCGCGGGGCTGGAGAGGAGGCCGTGTGTCTGGGCCCGTTCGATGGAGATGATGGCGCGCAGGTTATAGGTCTCGGCGGTCGTTTCGTCTTTCGCGCCGCCGGCGAGATTCATGTAGATCGCGATCAGCTGCTGCCAGTTTTGCGCGTTGTCCGGTTTCTCCAGCACCATGAGTTCAAGAATCTCGGAGGCGGACTGCATGTCGCCGAGTTGTTGATACGAGGAGAGGAGAAACTGGTAGAGCTGCTCGGGCGGTTTGACGGCGAGATAGAGTCCCTTGCGTGCCTCGGTGATGGCCTGGCGGAATTTCTCGGGATCGGACTCTGAGCCGAGTGACGCCTGGTTGTAGAGCAGGGAGGCCGCGAAAAGCTGGAGATCGACGCTGGGCTTGGGCGCGA
This sequence comes from uncultured Opitutaceae bacterium, assembly GCA_946482625.1. Next base: position 27,337 of record CAMLSH010000001.1, on the reverse strand, counting down.
GGGGCATCGCCTTCTGGAGGTAGTCGTACGATTTTCCGAAGGCGGCTTTTTGGGTGGCGGGGTCTTTCGACTCGGCGGCCTGCTGGTAGAAGATCTGCGAGAGCAGATAGAACTGGTCGTAGTAGGCCGTGGCGGGGAGGAAGTCGTACTTCTGGGCGACGGCGAGCGATCGCTCCAGCGGACCGGCGGCCTTGTTCATTTCCCCTGTGGTGAGGAGAATCTGCGACTTCATCTGCGAGAGCAGGACGAAATCGTAGCTGTCGGTTTGGATCTCCGCCAAGGTCGCGTCGATCAGCGTGAGGGCTTCGGGGAAGTTCTTCGCTTCGATCAGCGGGCGGAGTTTGTTGAACTCCTCGCTGACTTTTTCGGAGACCTCTTTTGCTGGAGGCGGCGCGGGCTGCTGCGCGTAAGCGGGGACTGCGTGAAGCGCGGTGGCGAGCAAGACGGCGTGGAAGAGGCGGCGGGAAGGCCGTGAGGTCATGGCGGTGGCGTGGGTCATGATTTGGCGGCGTTAAAGGCGAGGGTTTGCTGCATGCGGGTGTTCACGGCGGAGCCGTTCTTTTTCCCGGGACGGAATTTGGATTTGAGGATGGCTTTCAGCGCCTCGGCCTCGAATTCGCGGTGAGAAGAGTTGATGACGTGCGGTTCACGGACCTCGCCATTGCTGTCTACGATAAAGCCGAGCGTAACTTGTCCGCTGATACGCGCCCGCCTCATCTCGAACGGGAAGTTGGGGCGTGGCTGGATGGTAGCGACGGGCTTCTGGTCGAGGCTCGCGAGATCGAAGACGTTCTTCATACCACCGGAACCGGCGCCGGTGGCGGGGCGGCCGGCGGGGATGGTGATCACGCCTGCGGGCCGGTTTACGCCGGGAGGCGGTGGCGGCTGGATTTGTTGAACGAAAGGAGAGTCGAGGGAAACGGAAGGCGTGTCGGCCTGTGAGGGAGGCGCGAGGTCGGCCGGCTCGGAGGAGGCTTCCGCATCGCTGATCTCCTCGGAGGGCTCGGGCGGTTCGGGCTCGAGCGTGGGCATGGGCGCGAGATCGATGGTCGGAATTTCCTCCGCAGTGGCGACCGGGGTGGCGTCCTCCTTGAAGAGGAGACCAGAGAAGGCGATGCCGCCGTGCAGGAAAGTGGAGCCGAGGATGGCGTAGATGATGTGTCGGCGCATGGATCAGCGTCCCGATGGACGGTAAGTGGTTTCGATGGAGACCTGCGTGACGCCCGCTTTGCGGACCTCGTCGAAGGCCTGGACGGCCGCACCGTAGCGGGCCTTGTCGTCACCGGTGATGAGAACCCGTGGATTGAGGTTGGCCTGGAGCGCGGCGCGGAGGCGGCCCTCGATCTCGGCGTAGGCGATGGACTCCTTGTTCCAGAAGGCCGTGCCGGGCTCGGAGAGCTGGATCACGATCATGTCGTCGTCGTTGCTCTTGCTGACCGAAGGCTGGGCCTGCGGGAGGTCAACCGGCAGCGACTGGATGCGGTTGAGCGAGAGCGTGAAGAGCACGAAGGTGGCGAGGAGGAAAAAGATCACATCGATCAACGGGATGATTTCGATGCGGGCTTTTTTGACGCCGTCTGCGGATTGACCGCCGGATGAACCAGCCATGATAAATAGAAGTGTTTGAAGTGGGTGAGGTGGACGAGGGACTCAGGAATCCGTTGCCCGGATACGCGTCTCCAGCAGCACCTTGGTGATGCCGGCCTTGCGGATCTCGTCGATGACGTAGCGGCTCTGGGTGAACATGGCCGATTCGTCGCCGTTGATGAGGATGCGCGGGTCGGGCTCGGACTGTTTGTAGGCCTGCAGACGCGTGATGAATTCATCGAGCGTGATCAGGTCCTTGTCCCAACCGATCGAGCCTTCTGCGGTGAACGAGATGGTGACCGCACCCTGCGAGTTGCGCGCCTCGCTCGTGTGGCTCGCCGGCAGGAGGACCGGGAGTCCTCCCGACCGGTTGAGCGAGAGCGTGAAGAGCACGAAGGTGGCGAGGAGGAAAAAGATCACATCGATCAACGGGATGATCTCGATGCGGGCTTTTTTCGCCGGTGCGGTGGCAGAGAATCCTGTGCTTGGTCCGCTCATGGTGAAGCCGTGTTAGTGGGCGGAAACCGCGGAGTTTTTCTCGAGTTTCTTGGTGGCCACATCGAGCGCGTTGGAAGCGTCGGAGATGTCGTGACGGGCTTTTTCGATGCGGGCGTTGAGAATGTTGAAGGGCAGCAGGCCGATGATCGCGATGACGAGACCGCAGGCGGTGGCGATGAGGGCCTCGCCGACGCCGCCGGTGATCTTGCCGGCGCTGGCGCCGATGTCGCCTTCGCCGAGAGCGCCGAAGGTCGCCATCATGCCCGCGACAGTGCCGAGGAGACCGAGAAGCGGGGCGGCGGTGATGCAGGTATCGAGAATCGGGAGACCCTGCTGGAAACGTTGCATCTCGATGTTGGCGGCACGCGCGAACGAACTGGACCGTGCGTCTTCCGGCTGGCTCAGCGTGTAAACGAGGATGCGGGCGACGTAATCCTGGCTGGGCGTACCCAGGCCGAGTGCCGCGTCGATTTTTCCGTTTTCGACATGCTCGAGCATCTTGGCGGCGAGCTCGGGCTCACGGGTGCTGTTTTCCTTGAGGAGAAACGCGACGCGTTCCAGCACGACGGTGACGGCCACGAACGAGACGAGCAAAATCGGCCACATGATGGGACCGCCATGGACGAAGAGTTCGATGGGGGACTGGCCCATGAGGAATGCGATAGGTTGATGTGCGAGCATTGTATTTAATATTATGGTACGATTGATCCGGACGCGTTTGCCTGGTTTGTATTTGGGGACATCGTGCGGGCGGGCCGCAGGACATCCATACGCGCCGTTTAGCAAGCGACGTGCCCCATGCCAGGAATCCAGTGCCAGGCCCGGGTGCTTAAGTATTATTCAACTCCGCGGAGCGGCTTTTGCCTTTTTCTCAATACGGGCGCTGCGACGACGGCTTGCCGGGTGCTTTGCGCGGAAGATCAAAATGCAACGTCCGTTCCGTCCGTCCCCCTCGAACGCTCTCCTATATCCTGGTCTGCCCGCCGCTTGTTACTGGAAAACTGCGCTGGCGCTCGCGGCGGCGGCCGCCCTCGGCGGTTGCGCTCTGCATAAGGTGAATCCCGCGCCGCAACCGGCGGTTGGCGAGTTTTCTGCGGCGGAGAAGTATTCGGTTTTTAATGATGTGAGTTATGAGGGTGCTCCCTGGTGGACCGGTTTCAACGCGGCCGCGCTCGATCTGTTGGCGAGGCGCGCGCTGGACAATAATTTCGACATCGCTGCGGCGGGTGAACGGCTGAATCAGGCCTACGCGCTGCAGCGGCGGGCGGGCGGGGCGTTGTGGCCGCAGCTGGAGTTGAGCGGCAGCTACGACCGCGATGTGGCGGCGCGCGGTCGCAGCGAGCGCGACGATGCGTGGGAAGCCGGAGCCGGACTGGCGTGGGAGATCGATTTTTTCAAACGGCTGGGCAGCACCCGGCTCGCGCGTAGGGCGGATGCGACGGCGCGGCGGCACCTGCTTGAGGCGGTGCGCCTCGCGGTCAGTGTGAGCGTGGCGGAAGCCTACTATGGCATCGTGGAGCAGCGTCAGTTGCTGTCGTTGCTGGCGAAGCAACGCGACACGTCGGCGGAGTTGTTGCGCATTATTGAACGGCGCTACGAGCAGGGACTGACCTCGCGGCTGGATGTTTTGCAGCAGCAATCGCAACTCGCGGAAGTCGAAAGCCAGATACCGACGGCGGAGTCGCTCCTCGATGAATTGAAGAACCAACTCGGCGCGCTCCTCGGGGGATTGCCGGCGGGCGACCGCTTTTTATCGGCCGGTGAAACTGCGGTATTCCCCACGCTGCCCGATCTCGCGGGCATCGCGGCGCCTGACGAACTCCTGCGGCTGCGTCCTGATCTGCGTGCGGCGCGGGCGGATCTAGTCGCTGCGGACGCCGAGATGGCGCGCGCGCTCGCCGAGCGCCTGCCGCGCGTGAGCTTCTCGGCGGAGGCGCTCCTGCTGAGAGGACGCGGCCCGGATGGAAGTTTGATCACCTTGGGGGGCGACATTGTGCAACCCTTGCTCGATTGGGGGCAGCGCCGCTCGGAATGGTTGCGCACCAAGGCGGTTTACCGGGAGCGGCTGGCAATTTTTTCGCAGGCCTATGTGCGCGCGGTTTGGAGTTTGGATACACTGGTACGCAGCGAAGCGAAACAGCGGGAGCTGCTGGATCGCCTTCACCAGCGCAAGCAACTGCTCGACGCGACACTGGGACTCGCCACGAGCCGCTACACGTCGGGGCTGACCGATTATCTCCCCGTGCTTTCGGCGACCCAGCAGCTTTACGCTCTCGAACAACGATTGATTCGCGAACAGCGCCGGCTCACGAGTCTGCGGATCGCGTTGCACCAGGCGCTGGGTGGCCCGCTCCCGGCCGCTGCCGGGGCGGGTGACGATCGGCTGACGGCACGTTGACGCGAAGGAATCGCTTCACGCCGCCTGGAGATAGAGCCGATCTATCTCTCCAGCGATATCGAGGTGGCGTTCGCTTGCACCGAGCGCGGCCCGGCAGGCGTGTTCGATAAACCGCGCGCCTTGCGCGTCGACGCCGACCGGCCCTTTGGCCGCTTCGAAGCGAATGGACGGGCGGTTCGCAGCCGGCTCCGCGGATTGCGCCAGCAGCGCGGCGCGATGTTCTTCGCTGGTCGACGAGAACGGATTTTGCGCGAGCACCAATGACCAGATTTTTTCGCGATTGGCAGGATCGGCGCAAAATTCGCGACCGCGGCGCAAGGCCCGTGTAAGCGGGGCCACGATGGCCGGGCGATCTTTCACAAACTCGGTGCGCAACGCCACCACGCCGCCGGGATGCGACGGCGCCAGTTCCTTGCTGGAAACGACCACCACGCCATCGGCGCTCAGCCGGGCCAGCGTGGGCAGCGGTTCGAGACCGCAGAACCCGTCGATCAGTCCCTCCTCGAAAAAATGGATCAACTGGCTGGCGGCCAGCGACACATACACAGGGTCTTCCTGTCCGCCTCCCGGCTGAAGTTGGAGCCAGCGGCGCACCAGATGGCAGGCCGGACTGCTGTGGCCGAGCACGCCAATTTTGAGCACGCCGGATGCGCCGCGCCGTGGTTTGTCGGGCGTGGCGGCCTTGGTGCTGAGCACGATGGCGAGATCCTGGCTGGAGGTTAACAGGATGGGCGTCATGGGAACCCGGGGCGTTCCGGCGCCGAGGGAGAGCAGGACGGGCATCTGCGCGGGCAGGCAGGCGCCATCGACTCGTTGATCGCCCAAGCGACCGCAGATGGCGGCGACGCCCAGGTCGCAAGAGAGCTCAACTGCAAGATCTTCGTCTTTGAAAAATCCCTGCGCGTGAGCGGCCAGCAGGGGGGCGGATTCGAGAAGGCCTAGATGGCTGATGCGTATCGGAAGTTTCATTACTCAGGTGTCTGGACGGGTTTGCCATGAATGGCACTTCACCTGCTGAGCAAGGCCTGTACCAGACCAACGCCGTGAACGACCCCATCGACAGCCGCCAGCTCCAGATCTTCTTGTGCCTCGCCAGTAAAGGCAGCCTCAAGGCTGCTGCGGCGGAGCTTTTCCTGACCAGTTCGGCCATCAGCCATTCGATCACCAATCTGGAGGCGTCCCTCGGGGTCCCGCTTTTTCACCGCTCAGGCAAGGGGTTGGTGCTCACGCCGAAGGGCGAGTTTTTGCGGCGAAAAGCGATCCCGCTGGTCGCTCAGATGAACAACATCCGCGCCGCTTTGACGGGCGACAGTCTGGCCGACCGGGCGTCGCTGCGAGTGGCCGCCGGCTATAATTTTCTTACTTACCGGGCGCCCGACATCGTGCGCGAATTTAACGAATGCTTCCCCCGCGGGAGCCTGACGATTCGTGCCGCCGAGCGCGAAAAATGCCTCGGGCTTTTGTTGGATCGCGAAGTCGATGCCGTGGTGCTGGTCGATCCGCCGGAGGATGGAGCCGACTTCACGTACACGCGGCTCTTCGACGACGAGCTGCTGTTGTTGATGCACTATCGCAACCCGCTCGCCGGGCTTGAGATCGTCCCGGTGGCGGACCTGAACAACAAGTCGCTGATCGTTTCCCGCCTGCAAAGTTACACCACCACGAGCGTGATCGAACAGGCGCGCCGGAAGAACGTTAGTTTTCGCGAGTGCATCGAGGTGGGCAACACGGGGGCGATCTACGAAATGGTCAAAATGGGGCAGGGGCTCGCCTTGCTGCCCAACTGGTTGATCCGACAGGAGGCTCCCTCGCTCCAAGTGGTGGCGCGGCCCGTTTCGGGTATTCGGCTTTCGCGTACATGGGCCTATGTCGAGCCGACGTGGAAGGTTCCGAATCTCGCCGGCCGTACGTTTAAACGGCTCTGCTTGCAGGCCACTGCGACGGCAACGCTCTCCGCTCTCCGTGTGGAGCCGCAAAGCACACCCCCGTTCGTATCAGGCAGATTTTCCTCGTCGGGCCGCTGAGGCGAAAGGCGTTTCGAGTAAGAGGTTGGGCGCTGCTGGGAAGCGGCGCGTGCGAACGCATGCGCTGCGGACTGAGCGGTGGGCGGGTTCCGGGGCGCCTCAACGGGCGGAACCGCGCGAATGAGAGAGGGGATAGGGCAAGAATGAGTGCTTTTGACGACTACGCCGAGTCGCCTACGACCGTCTTATGGGTTCGGTCGCGTTCACGAAGTGTCCGATTTCAGGCGGAAATTACGTAAAGATATTTAATCCAGTTGATTGCGCCAACTGAGCGGATTTGGCGCAAAAACGCGCTTGACGGTTGAAATATAAGACTGTGTCTCATTATCTATGAAAATGAGACGCAGTATTGATTTGGGTGACGGCCCGTTTCCGCCTGCGGGAACGGCGATCTTGGAGCGATCAAAGGGCGCATCCGGCGTCTCCGTCGGCAGGACGAACCTCTGAAATTTGGGCCTTTGAAGCATGCGCACCTCACCTGAATCCACACCGATCGTTTGCGAGATACACGCTCGGCGTGCGTCTCAAGCCGCGGCTTTCGCCGAGATCGCGGTGGTCTGCGCGCGCGATGTTGGACAGCCGCTTGCTGTCAAAAAACTGGTCATGGGCGCCGAGGCCCGCGAAGCGGTTTTGACGCTTCATCTGCCTGTCGAGCTGGCGGTCGATCAACACCGCGTGTGGTGCCTGGCCTGCCGGCTCGCGTGTTTTTGCCCGGATGCGCGCGTCAGCGTGCTGGTCCGTGGCGAGACGGTTTTTGCAGAAAAAATCCACGCCCGGCGGCAGCCGGCCTGAGTTTCCCATGTTCACTCCCGACGACCTTTCTCCCCTTTTTGAGCAACCGACGCGAGCGGTGGTGACGGTTTCGCGGGGTGCCGCGTCCCGCTGCTTTCGCACGACCCCGGATGGCCGCATCCCGCTCGTTCCGGTCTGGCCGGCGATCTTTGAGGCCGCCCGTTCCCTTGGCCGGATCGCGGTGCAAACACGTCACGCCTACGCGCGGATCGTCGCGACCGTCGAGCTACCGGCCTTCGCCTGGGCGTCGGATTTGCGCGGCGCCGCCGCGGCTGACGGCTCGCTCCAACTTCAGCTGGACGACCGTCACCGCGCGTGGGGCCGACTGGCCGAATGCGAATGCTGCGGGACCTCCGGCCGGCTCGAACTGCGGAACGAACACGACCTCGAATTTCTTCAACTGTGCCCGCTCCCTGAATACGCGCCCGGACGCTGGGCCGGTTTCCTCGATGAAATCGCTGCGTCCCGGACGTCGTCCACCTGGTCGGGAGAGACGGACGTGGGCGGGTCACGCGGGCGTGTGCCGTGTTCGTTCCCCTCGATCCCCACGCACGCTCTCACGCTGGCGCGCGATGCGCATGTGCTCGCGCCACTGCTAGCGGCGCTGGGCGATGCGGGCATTCCGTTGCGCTGTCAGCTGGTGACGCGCGAGGCTCGGCACACGCGGGAGTTCACCGCCCAACAGGTTGCCGTCACGGACGGCTTGCTCACGGCGGGAGAGCGGGGCGTGCGTTTCCAACTCGGTCTTCCCGTGGTTCGCTCCCTCGCGCTGAGCGACGCAGACGATGTCTGGGTGCTGCATGTCGGCGGACCGGATGACACGTCGCTGCTTGCGTTGACGTCGGGCGACGATCCCGCGGCCGACGCCGCGTGGCGCAGTGCTCTTCGCCGCGCCTTTCCCGTTTTGCGCTGAAAACTCAACCACCACCGCCATGTCGAACTCGCTCGCCATTTTCTACGCCACAGTGACCGGCAACGCCGAGTCGCTTGCGCGCCGCGCGCATGAACGCGCCCTCAACGAAGGCTGGAACGCCCGTCTCGTGAACCTCTCCGAAGTGAAGCCGGCCGACCTCGCCGCCGAGACGCATGCGCTCTTCATCGTGAGCACTTGGGGCGACGGCGAACCGCCGGCCGATGCGTGCGATTTTCACTACGATCTGGAGAAAGACTCTGCGCCCGCGCTGCCCGCGCTCCGTTTCGCGATCCTTGGTCTGGGCGATAAAGACTACCAGGATTTCAACGCCTTCGCCCGCAAGCTCGACGAACGTCTCACCGCTTTGGGCGCGCAGCGTCTGCATGAGCGGATCGAGGCCGACCTCGATTTCGACGACACGTATGCCGAGTGGGAGAAGCGCGTGTTTCCCTTGGTCGACGACGCTTTCCGCACAGCCCGGGTGGCCGGCTGATCGCACGTTTCCCATGAAAACGAGCACCGCCGAATCCCTCCGCTTCCTGCTCGGCCTGGCCGTGGCGCTGGCGCTGCTCGTTGTATTCATCCTTTCCCTTCGCCTGGGCTGAGCCGTCCCGATTCCCGTTCCTTTTCATCTCACTTTCCACCCGCCGCCGTCCGTTCCCTGGAGCCCCTCCTTCACAGGTCAGTTAAAGTCAAAATTGTTGTTTCTTCGAGGCAGGCACCAGGCCGGCGGCGGGCGGTAAACTTCACTTTCATGTCCGCTAGAATCCATCCTTCCTTCTCCACGTTATCACGTCGTTCCGCGCTGCGGTCCGTCGCGCTGCTGCTCGCGGCCGGGCCGGCGCTCTTCGCGCAGGAGGTCGCCACGGACGTCTTCGCCCGAGACACGGTGGCGCTCGAGAAATTCGAGGTAAACGACGTGCGCGACAAGGACTACGCTTCCGTCTTCAGCGCCGGCGGCACGAAGACCAGCACGCCGCTTTCGGAGACGCCGCAGGCGATCTCCATCATCACGCGTTTCCAGATCGCGGACCAAGCTGCGCAGACGCTTCAGGAGGTCCTGCGCTACGCGCCCGGCGTGCGTGCGGAGATGTACGGCGTGGATAACCGCGGCGACTATTTCGCCCTGCGCGGCGGCAGCGAAGGATCGACCGTGCTCGACGGATTACGCCTGCCGCTCACGGGGTGGTGGGGCTCGGTGCGCAATGAGCCGTTCGCTTTTGACCGCGTCGAAGTTTTGCGCGGGCCGTCTTCGGTGATGTACGGCCAGAACGGTCCCGGCGGTGTCGTGAACCTTGTCTCCAAACTCCCGCAGGCGACGGCTGCCCGCGAAGTTCAGTTCCAGTACGGAAGCAACGAGCACAAGCTGGCGGCGCTCGATCTTACCGGCCCGCTCACCAGCAGCGGAAACCTGCTTTATCGCGTCGTCGGTCTCGTCAAGGACGCCGGCACTCAGATCGACCATGCGTACGAAGAGCGCGAATACTTCGCACCTTCTTTTACCTGGAAGCCGGCTGCCGCGACCACGCTCACGGTTTTCGCTCAGTACCAGAAGGACGAGAGCGACAACACGAACGCGTTCCTGCCGTTTACCGGCACGACCGAACCCGCGCCGCTCGGCCCGATCTCCGATGCGCTCTTCATCGGCGAGCCGGAGTGGGACACGTACGGCGGCGAGCGTCTTCGGCTGGGCTATCAGCTGGAGCAGCGCCTCAACGCGCAGTGGACGCTTCGTCATCAGCTCCGGCATGACGACGTTGAAGGTCACCTGCTGACGATGTACGCGAATTTCTGGGAAGGCCTGCTTCCCGACAATCGTTCGATCAACCGCACGTGGTACGCGTCCGACTACGATCATCGCATCGTTAACACCGATGTTCTCGTCGAGGGCAAACTCACCTGGGGCGAAACTGAGCATACCGTGTTGGTCGGGGCGGACGGGTATTGGTCCCGCCATGACGAGCTGAGCATAGAGGGCGCGGCGACCCCGCTTGACGTTTATTCCCCGGTGTACGGCACCTTCGCCCGGCCCACGCTCGACTACGGTCCGGTCAACCGCACGCGCACGCGCCAGCTCGGCCTCATGCTGCAGGATCAGGTTAAGTTCGGTCAGCGGTGGGTCGCGGTGGGTTCTCTGCGCTACGATCAGGCGCGGAACGATATCGCGGGCGCGCCCACTTCTGGCAGCGACGACGACGCGATTTCCAGCCGTGTGGGGCTCGTGTATCTCGCCGAGGGCGGATGGTCGCCCTACGTGAGTTACTCGGAGTCCTTCGAAGCGGTTAGCGGAGTCGATAACTACGGACGGGCGTTCAAGCCAAAGCGGGGCGAGCAGATCGAGGCCGGCTTGAAATGGGCGCCGAAGGACGGGCGCATCGCGGCCTCCGCGGCGGCTTATCACCTCGTGGAGAAGAACCGCCTCACCACCGATCCGCTCGATCCGTTTGGCAATTCCGTGCAGAAGGGCGAGGTCACCGTGCAAGGTATCGAGCTGGAAAGTACGGCGACGGTCGGGCCAGTCAGTTTCGTGGCGAACTACACGTTCACCGATGCGGAAACCAGCGCCAGCAGCGATCCGGCGGATCCGGCGCTGCACCACAAGCTCACAAGCATCCCTGAACACTCAGCGGCGTTGTGGGCGGTGTATGCATTTAACACGCCGGCGCTGAAAGGACTCCGCGCTGGCTTCGGCGGACGTTATGTCGGCGAGACGTGGGACGGCACCGACACCATCCGCACGGGATCGAACACGCTTTTCGACGCGATGATCTCCTACGATCGCGGGCCGTGGCACTATGCGCTCAACGGTACGAACGTCTTCGACAAGCAATACTTCGCGACGGCGCTCACCCGCGGCGACGCATGGTTCGGCAGCCGGCGCAAAGTCGTCGCGACAGTCGGTTATCGTTGGTGAACGCCCGCTAAACTCCTGTCCCGACCATGCGAAAGCGTCTCTGGCAACTCCACTCCTGGCTCGGGCTCGTCGCGGGTCTCGGTCTGCTCGTCATCGGTTTGACGGGCAGCGTGCTCGTTTTCCACGAAGAGATCGAAGCGGCGATCAATCCTGAACTCGTCCGCGTTTCGCCGACTGCCGCCGGACGTCTGCCGCTCGACGAGTTGCTCGCGTCCGCCAATCGCGAGCTGCCTGCTTACGAGGTGACGGGCTGGCTCCTGCAACATGAGGAACCCGCGCAGGCTGACGTGCTGTATGTGATCGAGCGTGGAAACAACGAATGGCTGGTCGCCACGCTCGATCCGTACACCGGTCGCGTGCTGGCGAGTCCGCGCGACGGTGGCGCGACGTTCACCGGTTGGTTGCTCGAATTGCACTACACGTTTCTCGGCGATCACACGGGTATGTTTATCGCCGGGCTCTTCGCAGTCATGCTCTGTGCACTCGGCGTGAGCGGTCTGTGGCTCTACCGCGAGTTCTGGAAAAACGTCTTCACGCTGCGCTGGGGCAGGGGAGCGCGCATCTTGTTTTCCGACCTCCACAAGTTCGTTGGGATCAGCTCGGTCGTGTTCAATCTCCTCTTGGGTTTCACCGGCGCGTATTGGAATATCACGCACGTCGTCGGCCACTGGATCATGGGCGATCCGGAGCAGGCGAAGATGGAGAAACGCCTTTACGCTAGCGCGATCTCGCTGGATGCGCTGGTCGCCGACGCCGGGGGCCGCATTCCCGGTTACCGGACGAACTTCATTTCCCTCCCAAGCGATCCCGCCGCGCCGGCGATCACATTCTACGGGGCCGTTGAGCCGAAGTCTCCGCTGCGCGGTCCCTACGGAAGTGTCATCGCGTTCGATGCGCAGACCGGTGCTTTGACGAGCGCGACGGATCTCCGCGCCGCCGGTGTGTGGGCGCAGATCGTCGATGCGTTTGTACCGTTGCACTACGGCACCTTTGGGGGTCTTCCGGTGAAGATCTTGTGGTCGCTCGGCGGGCTCACACCGGGAATCCTCGCCGTATCCGGGTTTTCGATCTGGTGGCTCCGCCGCAAGCGTCGCTCTATCCCGGGCGAACCTTCTGCGGGCAACCGGAGGGCCGGCGACTGGCCGGCAAAACGTGCGCGCGCCGCTCTGGAGGCGGGCGTGCGGTCGAAATGACCACGTCCGCACTTCACGCAATGCGTGCCAGCGCACCTCGAGAGACGGCAGTTGCCGGCTTATCGACTCCGACCGCTCCTAACGATGCGCCGGCCCGCGGGAGGGCGGGCCTTAGCATCCTGACCCAACGCGATGGATCTCTCCCGCCTGCCGCAGCGTGACGGATCATCACTTGTGGGTTCTCCGCAGCGGGGTGACATCGCACCGTCCGCTGGAATCGCGCCGGCGTGTCCCTTTGTACAGACGCAGTCGATACGCCCCGGTTTGACGATGCAGTGGGGCGTGGGCGTTCCCGATCTGCGGCAAATTCGGGAGACCATTGCCGGCAGCGAAACCGTGCTGCTGATCTTCGCCTTGAAAGACGCCATGCCGCGCGCTGCCGACAACGCCGGCGACCTTTCGCTTTTTGACTGGATGAGCGTGCAGGAAAATGCGGACCAGCCTTCGTGTGCGTTTCGCTGGCAGGGGATTTCCTTTCACCTCGTGTTGAGTCTGGCGGGCGCGAGTTGGCGGGAGTTGCGTGGAGGCGGCATGTCCATTTCCCACGACGCGAGCAGTTTTAGCGGAGACGGGAAACGACCGCCGGTTTTTCCTCTGACGGCGACGGCGCGTCTGGCGGTGGAGTCGATCCGGCGCTGTCCCTTTGCGGGACCGTGTCGCGCGCTCATGATGGAGGCCCGCTGCAACGATATGCTGCTCGAACTCATCACCGCCATAGGCGCGCCAGCTCAGCAAACACGACCGCTCATGGTCGATGCCGACGCGCGCATCCGGGTCGCTGCCGGAAAGCTGCAGGAATACCTGGATCAACCGCCTTCGCTCGCTGAACTCGCGCGGGAAGTCGGCCTGAGCGAGACCACATTGAAACGCGGGTTTCGGCAGGTGTTTGGCACCACGGTGTTCGGTTACCTGCGCGAGAAACGCATGGAGCATGCCCGCGCCTTGCTCGCGTCCGGCCGGGCCACCGTGATCGAGGCGGCCGCGCTGGTGGGCTACAGCAACCCGAGTAATTTCGCCGCGGCTTTCCGGCAGCAGTTCGGACTTAACCCAAAGGAGTTTCAGCTGGCCGCGCGCAGGTGACAATTGGCCCGCCGCAGGTGGAAACGGGTGCTGGCTTCGTGGAATACTGGGTTTTCCTATGAAAACCCTCCTCTCCAAACTTCTGCTGCCAGTTGTCCTCTTCGCTGCGGCGCCGTTACACGCGCACTTCGTCTGGATCGAACGTGATGCCCGGGGCGCCACGGCCGCCTACTTCGGCGAGTGGGCCGCCGATGTGCGCGAGACGCAGGACGGTTATCTGAAGCTCATCGCCAGCCCGAAGGCATTCTTGGCGGACGGCAAGGAACTCGCCGTGACCCGCGCGGACGACCGGTTGAACATTGCTGGTCCAACTGCGGCTAATGGAGATATCCGGCTCACCGATACCTATTTTGGCGAGAAGGCGAAGAGCGTGACGGTTTATCAGGCGAAACTCGGCCGCTCGGAGACGGCAGCGAAGTTCGATCTGGAGCTCGTGCCGGTCACGCCGGACAGCAACAGCTTCACATTGCTGCTTCATGGCGCTCCCGTTCCCGACGCCGATGTGACGCTCTTCACGTCGTCGGGGTGGAACCGCACGTTTAAGACCGATGCGGCGGGCAAAGTGACGATCGAGACGCCATGGCCCGGTCAGGCGATCATCGAGGTCGGCCATCTGGAAAAAAAGGCAGGAGAGCAGGACGGGCGAGCCTACGAGAGTATCCGCCATGTGTTTACGCTGACCTTCGATGTCGCGAAGTAACACGCACTATCCGCGCACCGATCGCGGTGTCCGAGAGTTTTTTTGTTGTTCACAAACGCCGGTCTTCCGACCGGCGTTTTTTGTGACCGTCCACAGGCCGCTATTGGCCGTGGGCAGGTGGAATTTATTTAACGCGAACTGGGATACTGGGCCTTTCCCATGAAGCCATCGTTCAGAAAATTGTCCCGGCCTGCATCGATTGCGGGCTCCATGCTTGTCGCGTTGGGCGCCCTGTCGGCGCTTGCGCAAGAAACTCCGAAGGCGTCCAGCGCGCCGGCGGCCGGAGCCGAAGACGATGTTGTCGCGCTCGACAAATTCGAAGTGAACGACGCTCAAGCGAGCGGTTCGGTACCGATGATCGCTTCGACGCGTCTTGCGCTCACCGTGCGCGAGACACCGCAGTCGATCAGCACGATCGGCCGCATCCGCCTGGACGAGGAATCGCTATTTAATGTGAACGATGTGCTCAGAAACATGACGGGCGTTCACGTTTCCTTCTACGACACGCAGCGGCCGCTGTATTTTGCGCGTGGATTCCAGATCACGGATTTCCAGGTCGATGGCATTCCGACCTACAGCGGATCGACGAATCAGGAATACGACACGGCGCTGTACGAGCGCGTCGACGTGATCCGCGGCGCGAACGGATTGCTGAGCGGCGCGGGCATCCCGTCGGCGACGGTGAATCTCGTGCGCAAGCGGCCGGGGAAGCGTTTCGCGGCGTCGGCGCGTGCGACCGCAGGCTCGTGGGATTTTTATCGGACTGAAGCGGACGTGACTGTGCCGCTGACCGAGGGCGGGCGCTATCGCAGCCGCTTCGTCGTGGCCGGACAGGATGCGGAGAGCTTTCGCGACCGTTACTCGGAGAAGAAACTGGCGTGGCTGGCGTCGGTCGAAGGTGACGTGACGGCGACGACGACGTTGGGGGTTGGATATCAATATCAGGACAACGACCCGACGTCGCCGATGTGGGGAACGCTGCCGCGTTTCGCGTCGGATGGCTCACTGCTGAACCTGCCGGTGGGAAAGAATTTCTCCACGAATTGGACGCAATGGGATCGCACGTCGGAGACGGCGTTCGTGACGCTCGATCAAAAGCTGGGCGAGAACTGGAACCTGCGCGCGTCGTACAATCGCACGGAAGGTTACGTTTATAGTCTGCGCGTGTACGCGACCGCGTCGGGCACCGGGCAGTTTCCCAATCCGACGACGGGTGGCGGACTGCGTCTGCTCGCGGGGCTCGGTGAGACGGAGGACGTGCGCGACAACATCGACGTGTATGCCTCGGGGAAAGTGGAGTTGTTTGGCCGCCAGCACGACGTGGTGCTCGGTTGGAATTTGAACAATCTGGAGGCGGAATCTCCGACGTTTTGGTCGGTCTCCGCGGCGAACAGTCCGTACTTCTGGCAGTATGTGATTCCTGACTATAGGACCTACGATGGGAACGCGCCGCATCCGACAATCTTGAAGACCGGTGCTAAGCAGGTTGCGACGACGGATCAGAGCGGGTTTTACGGGACGCTGCGGATGCGTGTGGCTGATCCGTTGTCGGTGATCGTCGGTGCGCGCCTGAGTCAGTGGGAGGCCTACACGGACAATTATTCGGCGGCCGGTCTCCGCAGCCTGAGTGGCGCTTACGAGGTGAAGGATGAGGTTACGCCGTACGTTGGTGTCGTTTACGACATCAGCAGTGTGTGGTCGGCGTATGCGAGTTACACCGATGTGTTTCGTCCGCAGAGTAACAAGGACCGCAATGGCGATCTGCTCAAGCCGGTGTTGGGGACGAACATCGAGGGCGGGTTGAAGGCGGAGTTTTTTGCGAAGCGGTTCCAGGTGTCGCTCGGCGTTTTCGAGACCAAGCAGGACAACTACGCGGTGCGGGATGGGACGTTGAAGATTCCCGACGGGACGGCCGATGCGTACATCGGTGTCGATGGAACGAAGAGCAATGGTGCGGAGCTAGAAATGACGGGCTACATCCAGCCGGGCTGGACGGCGAATCTGGGTTACACGAACGTCAACACCCGCCGTCACGCGCTCGATCTGACGTATGCGAACGTACCAGAACACCTGATACAGTTTTCGACGAACTACGAGCTGCCGGGGGCCTGGAAAAAGCTGTCGGTCGGCGTGGGCGCTAACTGGCAGGGCAAGGCGACGGGTTATGGGATCAACCATCCGCTGCTTAGCACGACGACGGTGGAGCAGTCCTCGTTTGCGTTGATCAATGTCTTCGCGAACTACCGGTTCTCGCGGCATCTGGCGCTGGCGTTGAGTGTGCGCAACGCGACGGATCATCGGTATTGGGCGACGCTGGATTACCCGAACTATGGCGAGCCACGAAATATCACGGCGACGCTTCGGTGGAATTACTGAGCTGGATGGAGAAGCACGAACCTACGGTGAAGATGACCAGCACGATGAGCGACGATGTGGTTCTTGATGTGGCCCGGAGGGATTGTCCGCGGGTGGAGCGCACACTCCGAGCGCGCTGTGCGACGCGGGAATGCGTGATGGGCGGAAACGCGGGTGATGGTTATCAACGCGCTCGGAGTGCGCGTTCCACCCGATGAGCACGGCATTGCGTTATCGACTCAACGTGGGATCGCGGGCGCTGGCCGCCGTTGGCGGCGGCTATGCGCTCGCGGCGGGCGTGACGGCTACTCTCGCGCTGGCGCTGAAAAACAGCGGGCCGCGCGAGGACGTGATCCTGCTGGCAACGCTGCCGAGCTTCCTGGTCTGGGCGGTCGCGGTGGTGTGGGCGTTTTCCGCGCGCAGCGCCTGGCGCGCGTGGGCGGGCGTGGCGATCCCGGGCGCGGTGGTTGCGGCGGCGTTGTGGTTTTTGTCGAGCGGTGGCGCGGCGTCATGAAGAATACGTTTCGGCTGTCGATGACCTGGCTGCACACGTGGACGGGGTTGCTGCTTGGGTGGGTGTTGTTCGCGATCTTCGTCACGGGCACGGCGACGTATTTCCGAGCGGAGATCACGCAGTGGATGCAGCCGGAGCTGCGGCGCGGCGGCTCGCCGGTCGAGGCGGCGGCGGCCGCGTGGAAGGGGATCGAGACGATCGCCCCGGAATCGACACGCTGGTTTGTCGGGTTGCCCGATGATCGTACGACGGCGACGACCGCGTTCTGGCAGCCGGGCGAGGACGGAAAACGCTCGGGCGGTGCGACGCTCGATCCGGTGACAGGCGCGGAGGTGATGGCGCGCGACAGCCGGGGCGGGGAGTTTTTCTATCGGTTTCATTTCCAACTGCAGCTGCCGCATCCGTGGGGCCGATACCTGGCGGGCGTGGCGGCGATGTTTATGTTGATGGCGCTGATCAGCGGCGTGATCACGCACCGTCAGTTTTTCAAAGAGTTCTTCACGTTCCGGCCGGGACGAACATCACTGCGGTCGTTTCTGGATTTTCATAACGTGACGGCGGTGCTGGCGCTGCCGTTTTATTTTATGATCAGCTATTCGGCTTTGGTGATCTTCATGGCGATGTACATGCCGTGGGGACGCCAGGTGTTGAGCGATCCGCACGCGAAACCGGCGGCCCGTGGACAAGCGACGACGGCGACGAAAAAGACGGATGGGCCGGAGAAGTCGTGGGTGGCCTTGGCGCCGGTCGGGCCGATGTTGGAGGAAGTCGCGCGGCGCTGGGGCACGGCACATCCGACGGTGAAGCGTATGGACTTGGTGGATCGCGGCACGGAGAAGGCGGTGGTGACCTTCACGCGCGCGGATGCGGCGAGCATCTCGATCGCGGATCGCGAGCAGCTGCGGTTTAACGCGGCAACCGGTGAACTGTTAGCCGACGAGAAAAAAACTGTGGGCACGGCCACGGCGGTGCATGGCGCGCTGTATGGGTTGCACATGGCGCGCTTCGCGGGACCGGTGCTGCGGTGGTTGTTTTTTGCGATGGGAATTTTCGGCGCGGCGCTCGTGGCGACGGGGCTGGTGATGTGGACGATCAAGCGGCGCGCGAAATATGCGAGGGTGGGGCGGTTCAGCTTTGGGCATGGACTCGTTGAACGGTTGAATATCGCGGGGATCGCGGGATTGTTTATCGCGATCGCGGCGATTTTTTGGGCGAACCGTTTGCTGCCGGTCGGGTTGGAGGCGCGCGGAAATTGGGAGGTAAAGGTGTTTCTGTATGTGTGGGCGGCGGCGTTGCTGCACACGCTGGTGCGGCCGGTGATGAAAGCGTGGCGCGAGCAGCTGTGGGCGGGCGCGGGATTGTTCGTGGCGCTGCCGGTGGTCGATGCGGCAACGGGGCCGTTTTTGAAACAGGCGGTGATTGGCGGCGACGTGGTGTATCTGTCGTTTCACGCGACGATGCTGGCGACCGGCGGACTGCTCGGTTTTGCGGCGTGGCGGGTGTTTCGGATGCGGATGCCGGTCAAAACGGCTCCAGTGGAGCGGCGGGCTGAACCGGTTTTGGCGGGCGTGAATGGAGGCAACTGAACGATGACTCTCTCGATCTTGTTTTTGGGTTTCGCGGCATTGGCGGCACTCGCGCTGGCGATGCCGGCGCACGCGAGGGCAGGCTTTGGCCGTGACATTTCGCACGAGCGGCGACGGCTGTTTCGGGCGGCGGGCTGGTTGGTTGTCGCGGGGTTGTTTGTAGTGGAAGGCTGGCGACACGGGTGGACGATCGGCATCACGTATGGCATCGCGTCGCTCGCGGTGACGGGCTTTGCGGTGACGTTGGTGCTCACCTATCGGCCGCGGGTGTTGCCGCTGTTGGCGGTGGTGACGCTGACTACGGCGAGTGGGTTGTTGGCTTGGGTGTGCTAGCATATGTCCGGAGCTACTCCGATGGCGCGGTCGGGTTGAATCGGACGGCGGATCGTTTGCGCGGCGCGGGGAAGCGGTTTTGGTGAGAGCGATGAATTCAATGACCGACCCGGCTCGAGACTTGAAGGAAACGCCACGGCGCGATCGCGCACAGGCCGTTCGTGCGGGAGGTGTTTTATGAATCAGCCACAAAAGCACGTTCTCGTTTTAGGCGGAGGTTTCGCAGGGCTGAGTGTGTGCCGTGAGCTCGACGATCCGCGGGTGCGAATCACGCTGGTGGACCGGCAGAATCATCATCTTTTCCAGCCGCTGCTGTATCAAGTGGCGACGGCGGGGCTGGCGGCGCCGGATATCGCCCAGCCGTTGCGCCATATTTTGCACGATCAGGAAAACGTCACGACACTCATGACGGAGGTGCGCGCGATCGACGGGGCGGCGCGGCGGGTCGAAACGGCGGATGGGATTTTGACCTACGACTATCTGGTGATCGCGCTCGGTGCGCGCACGGGGTATTTTGGACACAACGAGTGGGAGAAACATGCGCCGGGTTTGAAGACGCTCGATGAAGCGACCGCGCTGAGGCGGCAGATGTTGCTGGCCTTCGAGCGCGCAGAGACGACGCGGGACGAGGCGGAGCGGGAACGGTTGTTGAGCTTTGTTATCGTCGGCGGCGGGCCGACGGGTGTGGAGATGGCTGGTGCGCTGGCGGAGCTGGCACGGCGGGTGTTGGTGGACGATTTTCGCCGCATCGATCCAACGCGCGCGCGCGTGCATCTGGTGGAGGCGGCGCCGCGGCTGCTGCTGATGTTTTCGGAACAACAATCTGAATACACGAAGCGGCGGCTGGAGCGCATGGGCGTCACGGTGCATGTGAACGCGCCGGTGAAAGACGTGGGGGAGGGGTTTGTGATAGCGGGCGATCAGCGCATGGAGGCGTCGGTGATCTTGTGGGCGGCGGGCGTTGAAGGCAGTCCGGTGTTGAAAACAATCCCGGGTGTCCCGCTGGATCGCGGCGGGCGCGTGCAGGTGGCGCCCGACTTGAGCGTGCCGGGGCATGAGGAGATGTTCGCGGCGGGCGATCTGGTGGCGTTGACCGATGCGAAAGGCGTGCGCGTGCCGGGCGTGGCGCCGGCGGCGAACCAGATGGGCAAGCACATCGCGCGGCAGATTCGTGCGGATCTGGAGGGGAAGCCGCGCGCGCCTTTCGTGTATAACGACAAAGGTAGCATGGCGACGATCGGGCGGAGCGCGGCGGTGGCGCAGGTGAAAAATCTGCGGATCAACGGCTGGTTTGCGTGGGTGATGTGGCTGACCGTGCATTTGTTTTTCCTGATCGGGTTGCGCAATCGCCTGATCATTTTCCTGCAATGGGCGTGGGCCTACATCAGCTGGCAACGCGGTGCGCGGATCATCACAGGGCTCGGCGGCAGGGCGCTGATCCCGGAGTTGAAAACGGAAGCGCCGACACCAACCACCGCACCGCCGTCGGCGAAAGGCATCTGATGAATGAAGGCGGGTAACGGCATCGTGACGATTGTTTCGGCCGGGATGAGAAGACGGTGAAGTGACGAGTTCCGGGAAGCTCGCGCGTGAGGCGTGCGCTTCCGGGAATAAAGCGACTTAAGAGGGTGGCCTGGTGATGCGGGCGATTCGGAGGCCGTGCGTGCATCCAAGATTCGGTGACACGGATGATGAGCCGAGGGCCGGCGGACGCGGGTTGTTGCGACTGAATTTCAGCCACAAGAAGCGGGAGGCTGGGGTTGGCCGTTGTGGAATCGCGGAGTTGTGCGAGGTTCGGCGCACACAACCCTCAACCACCCGTGTTATTATGACCACGATCCTCACGAAAGCCGTTGCCTGCGAATCCTGCACTTATTGGAAACAAGCGAAGTCGACCGCCGCCGACGGTGAGTGCCGTCGTCACGCGCCGCAGACGATCGCGTTCACGGTCGATAGTGACGTGAAGTTCGAGTCGCGTTTCCCGGCGACCAAGGCGGCCGATTGGTGCGGCGATTACTCCGCTAAAAACTGAGGCGGTGCGGAGAGACAAGGCCTCTGAACGGGCCGACACGGAGCGGGTGAAACCTGCTCTTTCTGACGGAAGTCCAAGGGCTTCCGTCTTTGCTTTAGTTTGAAGTTGAGTCTGAGTCTCAGCATCACAGGCTTCGGCGCATGTCTTTGAGCGCAGCCATCGATCCTGTGTTAGCGGTATTGGCCCAGCCGTTTCGGCGGCAGGCGGACACGTTGTTGGATCTGCGCGAGTGCGCTCAGACCGGGACGAAACCCGGGCGGTGTGTGCGATGCTATTTCGCGCTCCACCAGGCGGCGGCGGAAGCGGCGATCGCGCGGCTTTGCCCGCTGCGGAACTGGCTGGAAAATCACATCGAAATCGTGGCGCAGGATGCGGAGGCGCGGGTGTTGGAGACGTTGCCGCTGCGGTTGGAGGAATCGGACGACTTGGAGAGTTATTGTCACTCGGTGATGGAAGAATTTCGCGACAACCGCCTCTACGATTCCGCGCGGATCAACATCGTGTTTCGCTATCGGGACAGCGCGGCGAAAGCGGCGTGAGTGGACGGATACGCGATGTCCGTCCGGAATTCAGAGCAGGTTGAGGCGTTTTGCCAGGCAGCGCAGGCGCACTGGCAGAAGCTCGGCAGTCGCCGCACGCAGGTGCGCGATGTTCTTTGTCGTGTGATCGCTGAGGAGGAGGCGCCCTTCACCGCGGAGGAGTTGCTCGCGCATGCCCGCAAAGTGGATCGGCTGATTTCCTACGCGTCGGTCTATCGTACGCTGGGGAGTCTGGTGGAAGCGGGCTTGCTCCGCGAAGCGCCGGGAGCGCGTGACAATCGCTGTTACACGCTGACGACGGCGCCGGGCGGAGGCATGACCAACATCATTTGCACGGACTGCGAGCAGGTGGTGCCGATCGCCGACGAATGCCTGCCCTTACGCGAAGGATTTTTGGCGAAGCAGCAGGGCTTTCTTCCGAGCAAAATGAATCTGCGCATCGAGGCGTCGTGCGAAGAGCTGCGCAAACACGGAGTTTGCGAGCGGCGGAAGCGGCGAGAGTGACCTTGGGAATTCGGGCTGCCCAAAAGCATGCCGGTCTTTTGTTGCGCGGCGTCAGGGCGTTGATCGAAGACCGCCTTGATCGAGAACCCGTGCCGCGAGAACGAACGCCATCGCAGAGAAAATGTGCCAGAGTGCGTGTGCTTGAATGACGGATTCGGGATTGCACAACCAGTTTCCCGGGCGATCACCGACTTGGCAGGCCACGGCGATAGCGAAGAACCCGAGACTCGCGATTATTTGTATCAAAACCGCGCGTGTTCGGAGTCGCATCAGCACCACGCAGAGAGCGACGATCATGACGGTGGCGGCGGCCGCCGTGGCGATGCTTAACGAAAATGGTTTGGCTCCAAAAAGTACGACGTTGCGACTGACTGCCAGCGCGATGCCAGCGGTGAAGGTTAGAGCGAGGAAGGCGCCCCAATGCCGCTCTGCGCTCTGCCGAAAATTATTCGAAACTGCATTTATCGAGAGCCCGGCTGCTGCGACATACAGCCAATACATGCCGGCGACATCGAGATGTCGAAGCGTGCGGGACGCCGAAGCGTGATACAGAAAACTCCCTATCCCGACGGAAAGGAGTGCGATCCCCACCGTCTGAGCAGTGCGTGTTTTCGAGCGAAAGAGAAGGAGCGCTCCGCCGAACACGAAGGTGATGTTCGACCAGGTATTCTGTGGCTCCCGAACTAATCGCTTCAGCGCGTAAGGTGCGTGAGTCGGGTTCGCGGAAGAAAGCGAATGGAGCGTGAGAGCTTCGCCTTGTCTGGGCGGATTTTCAGGACTGGGCCAGCGGTCGGGACTTCCGATCAGGGCCAGGACGCCGATCAGGATCAGTACCAACGCCGTCGTGAGTGCGAAAATCCGGATCATCGCCGGATTGTCCTCACGCCACCGTCAGCACCGCGTAGCTGCGTTTGCCTTTGCGGAGGAGGAGGTGTTTGCCGAAGAGCAGATCGGCGGTCGTGATCGCGCGGGCGATGTCGGGGGACTTCACGTTGTTCACGTAGATGCCGCCGCCTTCGATGTCTTTGCGGGCCTGGCCTTTTGAGGGAGCCAGTCCGCTGTGGACGAGGAGTTCGGTGAGCGGCGCGCCGGGGGCGTCGAGCTTGGCGCGCTCGAGGGACTTCGTGGGGATTTCGCCAACGACGTCATTGAAGGTTTCTTCGCTCGTATCCCCGATTTCAGCACCGAAGAGGATGTTGCTGGCCTTGAGCGCGGCTTCGAGGGCGGCTTCGCCGTGGACGAGTTTGGTGACTTCGCGGGCGAGGGCTTTGTGGGCTTCGCGCGCGCCCGGGTTGGCGGCGTGGGCGGCTTCGAGCGGCTCGATTTCTTCGCGCGTGAGGAAGGTGAACTTGCGGAGGTATTCGCTGATCTTGGCGTCCTCGGTGTTCACGAAGAACTGGTAGAGTTTGTACGGGCTTGTGCGGGTGGCATCGAGCCAGACGGCGCCGCCGGCGGTTTTTCCGAACTTGGTGCCGTCGCTCTTGGTGATGAGCGGGAAGGTCCAGCCCCAGGCGGTGGTGTCGTGACCGAGTTTTTTGCGGATGAGATCGGTGCCGGCGGTGAGGTTGCCCCACTGGTCGGAGCCGCCGATCTGGAGTTCGCAGTCGAAAGTCTGGCGGAGGTGCAGGAAGTCGTAGGCCTGCAGTAGTTGGTAACTGAATTCGGTGTAGCTGATGCCGGCGTCGCCTTCCATGCGGGACTTCACGGAGTCCTTAGCGAGCATGACGTTGAGGGAGAAATATTTTCCGACGTCGCGGAGGAAATCGAGGAAGCTGAACGGGGCGATCCAGTCGGCGTTGTCGACGAGGCGCGCGGGGTTGGCAGCGGCGGTGAAGTCGAGGAGGCGGGAGAGCTGGGCCTTGATGCAGGCGATGTTGTGGGCGAGTTGTTCGCGGGTGAGGAGATTGCGCTCGGAGGAGCGGCCGGAGGGATCGCCGACCATGCCGGTGGCGCCACCGGCGAGCGCGATGACGTGGTGGCCGGCGCGTTGAAAGCGGGCGAGGGTGAGCTGGCCCATGAGATGGCCGACGTGGAGGGAGTCGCCGGTGGGATCGAAGCCGCAATAGACCGTGAGGGGCTTTCCGGTTGCGAGGCGTTCGCCGAGGCCGGCGAGGTCGGTGCAATCGGCGAGGAGGCCGCGCCATTTCAGGTCGTCGATGAGGTTCATGGAGGGGCGAGGAAAGCGGGCCGGGCCGGGGAGGGTCAAGGACGCGAAAAGGAAGAACATGCGCCGCGCGCGCGTCCGACGGGACCGGCGCTTTCGTTTCAGACGCGCCAGTGCTCGGCGACGCGGGGCGCCGCGCATCTGTGCCTGTGAACGGATTTAATAGAAGCAGGGGTGTTTTTTTAACCGCGTCTTCTAGTGGGAAATTCGGTTTGTCTAACCCCGGCGCGCGCCTCTATCTCTCGCGGTCTTTCCCGGCGCGTCCTGTGCGTCTGCCGGAATCCCACTAACTCAGTCACACACATCATGCCCATCGCAGTCGGTTCCAAAGCCCCGGATTTCACCCTCAAATCGAAGACCGCGGACGGTCTTAAAGACGTCAAACTGAGCGACAATTTCGGCAAGAAGCCGACCGTGCTGCTGTTCTTCCCCTTGGCGTTCACCGGCGTCTGCACCCAGGAGATGTGCGATATGACGGCGGGTTTGGGCGCTTATGAAAAACTCGGCGCCGACGTGATCGCGATCAGTGTGGACAGCCCGTTTGCGCAAGAAGCCTGGGCCACCGCTAACAAGATCAAGCTGACCATCGTCAGCGACTTGAACAAAGAGACCACCAAGGCGTACGGCGTCCTTTTCCCGGGGCTCGCCGGCATTGGCGACACCTCGGCTCGCGCTGCTTTTGTCATCGGTAAGGACGGCGTCGTAAAATACGCGGAGCAGACCGCTACACCGAAAGATCTCCCCAATTTCGCCGCCGTTCAGGCCGCGCTCGCTTAATTAATACTGTCAACGACGGGCCGCACTGGCGGCGCCGGCGACGGTGTCTGTCAGTGTTTTCAACCATTTCCTCGATGAGCCTCCCGAATCCCTTCAACACGCTCCAGACCTTCACGGCCGCCGGAGCCACGCACCAACTGTATTCGCTGCCCGCGCTTGAAAAGGCCGGTATCGGCAACGTTTCCCGCCTGCCGGTTTCGATCCGGCTCGTGCTGGAATCGCTGTTGCGCAACTGCGACGGCAAACGCGTTTCCGAGCAGGCTGTGCGCGAGCTCGCCAGCTGGGGCGCGACCTCACCGCGCACCGAGGAAATCCCCTTCGTCGTCGCGCGCATCGTGTTGCAGGATTTCACGGGCGTGCCGCTCCTCGTGGATCTCGCCGCCATGCGCTCGGCGGTCACGAAGCTGGGCAAGAACCCGAAGATCATCGAGCCGCTCGTGCCGGTCGATCTGGTGGTTGACCACTCCGTACAGGTGGATTTCGCGGGCACCTCGGATGCGTTCCAAAAAAATCTGGAGCTCGAATTCTCGCGCAACCGCGAGCGTTACCAATTCCTCAAGTGGGGCATGCAGGCCTTCGACACGTTCAAGGTCGTTCCCCCCGGCATCGGCATCGTCCACCAGGTGAATCTCGAGTACCTCGCCAAGGGCGTGCTCAGCGACGCCAACGGTGTTTATTATCCGGATACGCTGGTTGGCACCGATTCGCATACCACGATGATCAACGGTCTCGGCATCGTCGGCTGGGGCGTGGGCGGCATCGAGGCCGAAGCCGGCATGCTCGGCCAGCCCGTGTATTTCCTGACGCCCGACGTCGTCGGCGTACATCTGACCGGCTCGCTCCGCGAAGGCGTTACCGCGACCGACCTCGCGCTGACCGTCACCCAGCTCATGCGCAAGACGAAGGTCGTGGGCAAATTCGTCGAGTTTTTCGGCCCCGGCGCCGCCGCGCTGCCGCTCGTCGACCGCGCCACGATCGCAAACATGGCGCCCGAGTACGGCGCGACGATGGGCTTCTTCCCGATCGACGCCGAGTGCACCAACTACCTCCGCGCCACCGGCCGCGACGAGAAACTCGTCGAGACGTACGAAGCTTACTACAAAGCGCAGGGCCTTTGGGGCATTCCGCAGAAAGGCCAGATCGACTACTCGCAAGTCGTCGAACTCGATCTCGCCACGGTTGTCCCGAGCGTCGCCGGCCCGAAGCGCCCGCAGGATCGCATCGTTCTGAGCAATCTTAAGAATGAGTTCACCACGTCCTTCGCGAAGCCGGTCACCGAAAACGGCTTTGGCAAAAAGGCCGAGGACTTCGAGCGCCGCGTAAATATCGGTACCGAAGAAGTCGCCCTCGCCTCCGGCGGCGGCAGCCAGGAGCCTCCTTCGTCCGCGAAATCGAAAGCACAGGACACCAACCCGCACACCGAGCTGGAAATGGCGAACAACCGTCCGACCCCCGACACCGTGTTGCAGGTCACGATGAATACGCCGTCTGCCACCATCGGCCACGGCAGCGTGCTCATAGCCGCCATTACGAGCTGCACGAACACCTCCAATCCGTCTGTCATGCTTGCCGCCGGTCTTCTCGCGAAGAAGGCCGTTGAAAAAGGCCTGAAGCCAAACTCAGTCGTGAAATCCTCCCTCGCGCCCGGTTCGCGCGTGGTCACCGACTATCTCAACAAGACCGGCCTCACGCCGTACCTCGACCAGCTCGGTTTCCAGACTGTCGGTTACGGTTGCACGACCTGTATCGGTAACTCCGGCCCGCTCTCCGGCCCGATCGAAGACGCTGTCGTGAAGAACGATCTCGTCGCCGCCTCCGTCCTTTCGGGCAACCGCAACTTCGAGGCGCGCGTCCACCAGAACATCAAGGCCAACTTCCTCATGTCGCCGCCGCTGGTCGTCGCGTTCGCGCTTGCCGGCCGGGTAAACATCGACCTCTCCACCGAGGCGATCGGCCAGGGCAAAAACGGCCCGGTTTTCCTCAAGGACATCTGGCCGACGATCCAGGAAGTTCGCGACCAGATGCAGGCCGCGCTCAAGCCCGAGGTCTTCCGTTCGCTCTACACCGACTTCGCCGCGCAGAACCCGAAGTGGAACGAGATCCCGTCGAGCGTGGGCAACGTGTACGCGTTCGAGCCGAAATCGACCTACATCCAGGAGCCGCCGTTCTTCGCCGACTTCGGTCTGCAACCGGGCACCATCGCCGAGATCAAGGGCGCGCGTGCGCTCGGCATCTTTGGCGACTCGGTCACGACCGACCACATCTCGCCCGCTGGTGCCATCAAGAAGACGTCTCCGGCCGGCAAATACCTGATCGAGAACGGCGTCAGCTTCGAGGACTTCAACTCCTACGGCTCTCGCCGCGGCAACGACCGCATCATGACCCGCGGCACCTTTGCCAACGTCCGCATCAAGAACCTGATGCTCGGCGGCGA